>NZ_BAAAFZ010000029.1:0-29893 GCF_039523795.1 Craurococcus roseus
ACGACCGCGACCGCGGCCTCGTCACCGCCCGCGGCAAGGTGGAGGCGTGGCAGGGCGAGCGCTTGCTGCGCGCGGACGAGTTCACCTACGACCGCAACACCGGCGTCGCCACCGCCCGCGGCAACGTCCAGCTCCTGGAACCGGACGGGCAGGTGCTGTTCGCGGATTCGGTGGAGCTGAGGGACCGCTTCCGCGACGGCGTGCTGACCGGCGTGCGCGCCTTGCTGGCGGCCAACGCGCGCTTGGCGGCCAACGGGGCGCAGCGCACCGGCGGGACGGTGAACGAGCTGTCGCGGGCGGTGTACTCCTCCTGCGACGTTTGCCCGGAGGATCCGGTGCCGCTGTGGCAGCTCCAGGCCCGGCGCGCGGTCCAGGACAAGAACCAGGAGCGGATCACCTACCGCGACGCCACCCTCCGCCTCGGCGGCGTGCCGGCCTTCTACACGCCCTACTTCTCCCACCCAGACCCGTCCTCGCCGCGCGCTTCGGGCTTCCTGTTCCCGTCCTTCGGCATCACGCGCTTCCTCGGCGGCTTCATCGAGACGCCCTACTTCTGGGCGATCGACGAAAGCTCCGACCTGACGGTTGTGCCGATGCTTTCGACGCGGCAGTACCCGAACCTCGGCCTCGAATACCGCAAGGTCTTCAATTTCGGGCAGATCACCGCCGACGCCTCCATCGGCAGCCTCGACGGCAAGGATTTGCAGGACAACAGCGGCGGCGGGCAGGAGATCGCCGGGCACATCTTCGCCCGCGGGCGCTTCACCATCGACGAGAACTGGCGCGCGGGCTTCGACCTGAACCGCGCCACCAACGAGCTGTACCTGCGCACCTTCCGCTACGAGTACCGCCGCGTGCTCACCTCCCAGGCCTTCGTCGAGGGCTTCTGGGGAACGGAGGGCTATGCGCGGTTCGACAGCCGCGTGTACCAGGGCCTCCGCCCCACCGACGACACGCGGCTGATCCCCTTCGTGCTGCCCAACCTCTACTACGAGTACGCACCGCGCCAGCCGGTGCTGGGCGGCCTCGTGACCGCGGACGTGGGCGCGTTGGGCATCTACCGCGACGTCGGCAGCGGCACCCGGCGACTCGCCTCGCGCGTGACCTGGGCGCGGCCGGAGATCGGGCCGGCCGGCGACCTTTGGACCTTCCGCGTGCAAGGCGACGCGCTCGGCTACAGCGCGTACGGGCAGCAGGAGCCGCCGGGCTTCCTGCCGGAAGCCAACGGCTCCCGCGCCGTGGGCAACGTCCGGGCCGCGGTGGATTGGCGCATGCCGCTGGTGCGCACCACCGGCGCTTGGGGCAGCCAGACCATCGAGCCGCGGGTGCAGTTCGTGACCGGCCCGCAGACCGGGCCGCAGCGCCGCGTGCCCAACGAGGACAGCATCGACTTCGAGTTCACCGACGCGAACCTCTTCGCGCTCAACCGCTTCACCGGTCGCGACCGTCAGGAGGGCGGGAGCCGCGTAGACTACGCCCTCCGCGCCGCTTGGGACTTCCCCAATGGCGGGCAGGTGGAGGGGCTGGTCGGCGGCTCCCGCCGCTTCACCGACAACGGGTTTAGCCCCTACCCGGGATCGGGGCTGGAAGGGCGCCAGTCCGACTACGTCGCCCGGCTGCGCGTTATGCCGGTCCCTTGGTTCGAGACCATCGGGCGGGTGCGCGTGGACGACCAGAACCTCACCGAACGGCGGCTGGTGGACACGGTGGCGAACCTGTCGCTCGGGCCGGTCACGCTCTCGGCGGGTTACCTTTGGTCGCCGCCGCTGCCCTACCTGCAACCGAGCCGCGTGCGCGACGAGGTGGGCGCGGGCTTCACCGCGCGCATCGGCGAGAACTGGCGGATCGGCGCGAGCGGCAAATACGACCTCCAGCTCGGCCGCGCGGTGCTGGCGCAGGGCACGGTGGGCTACGAGGACGAGTGCTTCATCCTGGAAGGACGGTTCATCAAGCGCTTCGCGGAAGATCCCGCCACGCAGAACCTGTACCCGGCGAACACCGTCGTGCTGTTCCGGGTCGGCTTCAAGACGCTGGGCGACTACTTCTTCCGGGCGATTTGACGGGCGCGGGGAGGGGCGCCGCCGTCCCTCCTCGCTTCATAACCATGCTGCCGTTCGGGTCGCTGCGCTTTCGGGCGGATAGCGCGGTTCGGGCGCCAGCGGGTTATTGGAGCCATTTCGTTCCGTTGGCCTGGGTGTTTGCGGGCAGGCGCGCGGGCGGTCCCGGCAGGTTTGCGGCGGCTGGACCGGCGTCTTTCTCCCCGGCGCGCGGTAGCGGCAGTTCGATGTCGCAAACCAGCCCGCCGGCCTCCCAGGCCCGCCGCACGGTCCCGCGGAGTTGGCGCGACAACGTGCCCTCGATGACGCGCGAGCCGAACCCGCGGCGTTCCGGCGCCCCGCGGACGGAGGGGCCGCCGGCCTCTTCCCAGCGCAGGAGCAAAACCCCGTCCGTGGAGGAATCCCCGCCGGAGCGCCAGGAGACGGAAACGCGCCCGGCGGGCGCCGAAAGCGCCCCGTGCTTGACCGCGTTCGTCGCCAGCTCGTGCATCGCCATGGCCAGCGGCTGCGCAGCGCCGGCGGGCACCGCCACGGGCGGGCCGGCCAACTCTACCCGCGGGCCGGCGCCCTGGTCGGACGCGCCCGCGCCGTCGCCGCCGAGGAAGGGCTCCAACTCGGCTTGCAGCAGTTCCCGGAGGTCGGCGCCGCCCCACCGGTCGTAGGCCAGCAGCGTTTGCGCACGGGCGAGCGCCCCGACGCGGCCTTCCACCGCGGCCACGTAGCCGGGCACATCGTCCGCCCTCGTCAGCCGCAGCGCCGCTTGCACTACGGCGAGGGCGTTCTTGGCGCGGTGGTCCACCTCCCGCGCCAAGAGGTCGCGCCGCGCTTCCGCCTCGCGCCGCGCGGTGACGTCCCGGTAGAAGGCCGCGAGCCCGCCGCCGGGTACCGGGTGGATGCGCAGGTCGAGCCAAAGGTTGTGGCGGTCGGTGCGGTGGTTGTGCTCCAGCGACACGGGGACGCGTTCGGCCATCGCGCGCCGGTACGCCGCCTCGACCTGCGTGCCGTTCGCCTCCGGCCAAACCTCCCAAAGCGTGCGCCCGACGATCTCGCTTTCCGAGCGGCCGTCGAGGCGGAGGCCTTCGGCGTTGATCTCGGTGATCCAGAACTCCTGGTCGAGCACGAAGAAGCCCTCGCCCATCGTGTCGAGCAAGGCCGCGATGCGGGCGTTGCCGGCGGAGAGCGCCTCTTCGTGGCGGACGTGTTCGGTCACGTCGCTGCCTTCGACGAAGATGCCCGTCACCCGGCCTTCCGCGTCCCGGATCGGCTGGTAGACGAAATCGACGAAACGCTCGTCCGCGGGTCCCCCGGGGGTCCTTTGGAGGGCGATGGGCTTGCGACGGCCGACGAAGGCTTCGCCGGTGGCGAAGGCGTGGTCGAGCAACTCGAAGAAGCCCTGGCCCTGCACATCGGGCATCGCCTCGCGGACCGTCATGCCGACGAGGTCGCGGTGCCCCACGAGCTGGAGGAAGGCAGCGTTCGCCAATTCGAAGACGTGGTCGCGCCCGCGCAGCATGCACATGAAGCCCGGCGCTTGGTGGAACAGGCGCCGCAACCCTTCGCCCTCGGCCGTGAGGCGCCGCTCCGCGAGCACCTTGCCCGTGGTCTCGGTGCAGGCGCAGAACATGCCCGCCACCGCGCCGCCCTCGTCGCGCACCGGGGAGTAGGAGAAGGTGAACCAGGTCTGCTCGTCGAAACCTTTGCGGTTCATAACGAGGGGCAGGTCTTCCCGGAACGTCGCTTGGCCGGCCATGGCCGTTTCGATCAACGGGCCGATGTCTGGCCAGATCTCCGCCCAGATGTTTCGGAAGGGGCGGCCCAGCGCCGCGGGGTGCTTGGCCCCCAAAATTTCGGCGTAGGGCTCGTTGTAGAGCAAGCCGAGGTCGGGCCCCCAAGCCACGAACATCGGGAACTTGGAACCCAGCATCAGGCCGACCACGCTGCGCAGCGACTGGGGCCAATCCGCCGGGTGGCCGAGTGGCGAAGCGGACCAATCGCGCGTCCGCATCAGGACACTGATCGCGTCCGTGCCCCGGATGAAGGCGGGCACAACAGGCCGTCGCACGTCAGCGACCGACAATTTCGGTTCCGGGCCATCGATGGGGGCTTTGAATCCCGAACCACCTTTCTCCCAGCCCAAGCGCGGCGGGGCGGCCCAGACCCTTTTCCTTTTGGTACGATACCACTCTGAACGCCTCCGGACGGCCAACAAACCCCTTCCGCCCGACCGCCGCAGCGAGGCGCCGAGATCCTGCAAGGACACGCGTTTTATACAACCAGAGCGTTCGTGGGTGTCAAATCCATACGAGCGTCTCAGGCAACACGCCGTCGCCCGCCGGCTCAGCCCGCGCGGACGGGCCTCGCACCCACCGCCGCCGCGGCACGGGCGGCAGCCCATTCCGGCGTGTCGCGCATCAGCCCCAACGCAACGAGCTGGTCCGGGCCGGCGTAGCGGACGCTGCGCCCAGAGTGGAGGCTGAAGGCCGGATCGCGTTCGAGGGCGCCGAGATACCTGCGGTACTCGCGCGAGCCGTCGTAGTGGGCGCCCCGGGCGACCGCGTCCTCGGCGCGTGCGTGGAAGTCCTGCAGGAACTTGAAGTGCAGCAGCACGCCGCTCGGCTGCTCCGCGACCATCCGCGAAGGGCGGAGCATGTGGGTGGAGGACACGAGGCCCGAGCCTTCCTTCCAGCGGAACAGCGGCACCTTGGTGAGGTTCGGCGACCGTTCCGGCGCGAGGGCTTGGTACCAGCCCGATGCCCGCAGCGGCGGCAAGCGCCAGAACAAGTTGTAGAGCTTCTGGTGGATCATCCGCGTCGGCCGGCCCGGGTCGGCTTCCGGGAAAAAGAGCCGTTCGCGCAAGCCCCCGAACTGCTGGAAATACGGGAAGTTCTCGCTCCGCTCCTGCCGCGGCGAGGGCGGCTCGAACCAAGGGGCCGCTTCCGTCAGCTCGTCGCCGCTGCGGAAGCGCAGGTCGCGGAGCGGCTCCTGCGGGAAGCAGTCGAGGAGGATGGTGGGCAACGCTTCCGACCCGATCAAGTCCAGGTGCCGGCAAAGGGCGCGCAAGCCGACGCCGCCCGTGCCCGCGACGCCCGGGAAGACAAGCAACTCGTCCGCGTCCACCACCAGGACCCAATGGCCCCTGGCGTACAGGTCGAGGATGGCGTTGGTCCAGTCCACGCCGAAGTTGGAAGCGGCGTAGCTGCCGGGCGCGTCCACGAGATGCACCCTGTGGTCCCGAGCGGCGATCTCGCGCGTGCCGTCGGTGGAGCGATTGTCCACGAGCAGCAGACGGTCCACCCCGAGCCGCCACAGGTGCCGCAGCGCGGACGGCAGGCGCAGCGCCTCGTTGCGCGTCACCATCAAGGCAACGATGTCGTCCCCGGCGAAGCCGGGCGGCGTGCCGATGGGCGCCAAGCCGTCCGGGAGGGCCGCAACTCCGGGGGGGCTGACCCGCGGCTGCGGCGGCCTCGGCGGTGCGTTAGGCGCGTCCAGGCGCACGGCGTCCTCCAGGCTCGGTGGGGTCACGGGGAGGCATCCGCCCGTTCATCGGTCGCAACCGGGTGCGGGGGCGGTGACGCCACCCGCCGGCCGCTTAACATAAAGCGACGTCCCACGCCGGGAGCAAGCGGCGCGGTTCGGGCTGGTTCGGCGCTCAACGTCTCATTTAGCGGAACGATGCGCTCAAACATTTGCGAAACACCCGCGAAGTCATTTCATTTCACGTGTGGATGTGTGATGAAGCGGCGGTCGGCGGAGCGCGCCTGGTTATCTGTTTCGCAACCCGCAGAGATCGCAAAGAAGGATACCGATGGTGAGTGCTGATCAGAAAATCCGGAAAGCGGTCATCCTCGCCGGTGGTTTCGGCACGCGGCTGATGGAAGAGACCGACGCCCGGCCGAAACCCATGGTGGAGATCGGCGGCCGGCCGATGCTCTGGCACATCATGAAAATCTACGCAGCCTGCGGCATCAACGAGTTCGTGCTGCCGCTCGGCTACAAGCAGTTCATGATCAAGGAGTTTTTCGCCAACTACCGCCTGCACATGAGCGACGTCACCTTCGACTACACAAAGGACGGCGACGGCGGCCAAGCGCTGGTCCACGCCGGGCGGGCCGAACCGTGGAAGGTGACCTTGGTGGACACCGGGCTCCACACCATGACGGGTGGTCGGTTGAAGCGGCTGCGCGAGCACGTGGGCGATGCCCCCTTCTGCATGACGTACGGCGACGGCGTGGCGCGCCTCGACATCCAGAAGGTGATCGCCTTCCACAAGTCCCATGGCCGCCTCGCCACCGTCACGGCGGTGCATCCGCCATCGCGCTTCGGGACGTTGGACCTGACGACCGACAACCAAGTGGCAACATTCCGTGAAAAGCCGATCGGCGGCGACAACTGGATCAACGGCGGCTTCTTCGTGCTGTCGCCGAGGGTGCTCGACTACATCGGCGGCGACGAAACCGTGTTCGAGAAGGAGCCGATGGAGCGGTTGGCGGCGGACGGCGAGCTGATGGCCTACAAGCACGAGGGCTTCTGGTTCTCCATGGACACTCTCCGCGACAAGAAGCAACTCGAAGAGATGTGGGCCACGGGCGACGCGCCGTGGGGCGTCAAGCCTTAGGGCAGTCCCCCCCCCCGCGCCGGCCGCGTCGGGGCCGGCCAGGACCGGGGCCGCCTCACTCAGCGGCGACCGGCCCCACCGGAGCCGGCCCGGCGGAGGCGGCCAAGCCTTGTGGCGGCCGCCGGCCGAGCGTCAACCAAGCCACCGCCGTGAACACAGCGGCGCCGAGGCCCGCGCTGAGCACCAAGCGGGCAAGCGGGTGGAGGTCGCGGGCAACCGTTTCCTGTAGCAGCACGACCGCGGCGGCCATGGCGGCGGTCGCCGCCAGCGCCGGGGCGATCCGGCCGAGGAGCCACAAAGGCGGCCGTCCCAACTCCTTCAGGACGAGCCAAACCAGCCACGGCGCCAGGGCCACGGTGCTGCTGGCCCAGCACACCGCGACCCCGAACGGCGTGGACGGCCGCGCAACCAGCAGGGTGAGAAGAGGCACGGCCAGCGCGGCCGCGGACAGCATGAGGTTCCGCTTGGTCTTGCCCAGGGCGAGGAACAGGCTCGCGGGATCGCCCCAGGAGAAGGAGAACACCGCCACCCATCCGACCAAGCGGGTGGCTTCCGCCGCTTCCATCCAGGCCGGCCCTAGCAGGGCCCGTATCAGATCCGTTGCGGTCAGCGCGATGCCGGCCGCGATCGGCATGCCCATGAGCGCCTGCAATTGCGCCAGGTCGCCGTAGGCCTTGGCCAATCCGGCGCGGTTGGCCTGCAGCGCGGACAGCCTGGGCATGGAAAGCCGCGCCGTCGAACCCCACACAATGTTGAGCGTCGAGTCGAGCAGGCGGAAGGCGACATTGCAGACCGCAACCACCGCTTCGGTCGTCACCGCGCTGAGGGCAAGGACGAAGAGCCGGTAGCGGCCCGCCATCACGATGACGGAGAGGATCTGCGGCCCGGCGACCGGCCAGAGGTCGGCCAAGGGCTGCCTCGCGATCGCCGGCCTGACGCGCTGTCCCCCGAAGGCGAGCATCAAGGCGAAGGTGACGGTCGTGGACACGGCCTGCTGGGCGATCATCGCCCAGGCGCCGTATCCTTCCGCCGCGGCGAACAAGCCCGCCGCCAGCCCGAGCGGCTGCCCCAGCAAAGCGCGCGTGGCGAGGAGGCGGTAGCGCTGCGCGCGTAGGGCCATCCCCGCGGCCGCGCCCGAGTAAGCCGAGAAGGGCAGCAGCGCGGCCAGCGCCAGCACCAGGGCGGACACTTCGGGCGCGTCCGAAACGCGGGCGACGAGCGGCGCGAGCAGCGCGAGCGCGGCCGCCGCCGCCACGCCCACCAGCACCTGCACGGTGAGCGCGCTGCGGACGTGGCGCTCGTACAGCGCCGCGCGCTGCACAAGGGCGTCGGTGAAGAGCGAGGCGCAGGCGAGGTCCAGCAGCAGGAAGGCGGCGATGGCGACCGCGCCGATGCCGGCGGCCTCCGGCCCGATGACCTTTGCGATCAGGATGAGCGAGAAAAAGGAGAACCCCGCTGAGGTCGCGGTTTCCGCGAGGACCCAACTCGGGGAGCGCGCTGTCGGGAGGCGGAGCTTCACAATCGGGCGTCCTGCAAGGGGCCGGTCAGGGTGGGGCGGGGCAGCATTGTGCGGAGCAATATGATGCGGAACGCGTGTCTACGCGCGTTTGTTCCCAAAGCAAATTCCATGACCTGGCGCGCCGGCCGCGGGCCCGATTCGCGCGGCGATGGATCGACGCGGCCGACGGCGCGCTTATGTTGTCCCCGTCGCGGGCTGCGCCGGGAAGGGTGGCGACCGCACCACGCCTGGGAGCCCAAAGAATGAACGCGATCACGGCAGCAATAGGGCATGGCGCGCGGGGCGGGGCTGGGGCCGAGCGCTTCGCGGCCGTTCGCGCGCGGACGGAGGCCTTGGCTGCGCCGCTCTCGCCGGAAGACCAGACGGTGCAGTCCATGCCCGACGCGAGCCCCGCGAAATGGCACCGCGCGCACACGACGTGGTTCTTCGAAACCTTCCTGCTGCTGCCGCACCTGCCGGGCTACTCCCGCTACAAAGACGAGTTCGGCTTTTTGTTCAATTCCTATTACGAGGCGGCCGGGCCCCGTCATGCGCGGCCGAAGCGCGGCATGCTCACCAGGCCTTCCAGCGGCGAGGTGGGCGCGTACCGGGTTCATGTGGACGCCGCGATGGCCCGGCTGGTGCGCGAGCCACCGCCGGGGTTCCCGTTCGATCTCATCGAACTCGGATTGCAGCACGAACAGCAGCATCAGGAACTCCTCGTGGCCGATGCGCTGCATGCCTTGGCGCAGAACCCCCTCTGCCCGGCCTACTTCACGGATTGGCGAGAGCCCGATGCGGCGGCCGGAGTGGCTCGCTTCCTCGACGGCCCGACCGGAGTGGTCGAGACCGGTTGCAACGCCGATGGTTTCTCCGGGTTCGTTTTCGACAACGAAACCCCCCGGCACCGTGCCTTCTTGGAGCCCTACCGGATCGCGGACAGGCTGGTGAGCAACGGGGAATGGCTCGCCTTCATGCGCGACGGAGGCTACCGGACGCCGGTGTTGTGGATGAGCGACGGCTGGGCCGCCCGCCAAGCCGAAGGGTGGGACGCGCCGCTCCATTGGCGGGAGGCGGACGGCGGTTGGCAGGAGTTCACCCTTGCCGGGTTGCGGCCTTTGGACGAAGCCGCCCCGGTCCGGCACGTTTCCTGGTACGAGGCCGACGCCTTCGCGCGCTGGTCCGGCCGGCGCCTGCCCACCGAGCAGGAATGGGAGGCCGCCGCCGGCCTGCCTGGGTTCCGCGACGCCGAAGGCGTGGTGTGGCAATGGACGGGCAGCGCCTACCGGCCTTACCCCGGATTCCGGCCATGGGTGGGCGCCGTCGGGGAATACAACGGCAAGTTCATGGTGAACCAGATGGTGCTGCGCGGCGGCTCGCTCGCCACGCCGCCCGGCCACGCCCGGCGGAGCTACCGCAACTTCTTCGGCCCCGACAAGCGGTGGCAGTTCACCGGCCTGCGGCTGGCGGAGGACGCGGCGTGAGCGGGGCGCGCCTCGAACGGGCCTCCCCCGCCCCCGCCGGACAGCGGGCCGCGTTGCGAGCGGACGCGCTCGCGGGCCTCACGGCGCCTCGCAAGACGCTGCCGTGCAAATGGCTCTACGACACGGAAGGCGCGCGCTTGTTCGAGGCCATCACCCGCCAGCCGGAGTACTACCCGACGCGGACCGAGGTGGGGATCCTGCGGGAACAGGCGCCGGCCATCGCCGCGGCGGTGGGGCCGGGCGCGACGGCGGTGGAGTTCGGCCCCGGCGACGGCGGCAAGGCGGTGCTGCTGCTTTCCCGCCTGCAAGCCCCGGCGGCCTACGTGCCGGTGGAGATCGCGCCCGAGTGGCTGGACGCGGTGGCGTCCCGCGTGTCGGAGGAGGTGCCCGGCGTGCCGGTGCTCCCCGTCGTCGCCGACTTCGCCCGAGCCTTCGGCCTCCCGTCCGGCGTGCCGCGGGAGCGGCGGCTTGGCTTCTTCCCGGGCTCGACCATCGGCAATTTTGAGCCTACGGAGGCGGCCGACCTGCTGCGCCGCTTCCGCGCTGCGCTCGGCCCTGGCGCCCGGCTGCTGCTCGGCGCCGACCTCGTGAAGGGCCGCGCGATGCTGGAAGCCGCCTACGACGACGCGGCCGGCGTCACCGCGGCGTTCAACCTCAACCTGCTGCACCGATTGAACCGCGAGTTGGAGGCCGACTTCGACGTGCCCGCTTTCCGCCACCGCGCCGTGTGGAACGCCGAGGAGGAACGGGTCGAGATGTACTTGGAGTCGCTCCGCGCGCAGAGGGCGCGGCTGGCGGGGCGGGAGATCCGGTTCGCGGCCGGCGAGACCATCCACACCGAGAACAGCCACAAGTACCGGCCTGAACGGCTGGAAGCCCTGGCCGACGCCGCGGGGTGGAGGGCACGGGCGATGTGGACCGACCAGGGGCGTTTGTTCTCGGTGTGGCTGCTGGACGCGCGCTGAGGCCGGCGCCGCGTCCACCATGGCCCGCACCGAAATCGCCAGCCACCGCGGCGGCGCCTTCCTGTGGCCGGAGAACAGCCTGCTCGCGTTCCGCAACGCGCTGGCGCTGCCGGCGGAGCAGCTCGAACTGGACGTCCACCTGTCGGCGGACGGCCAGGTGGCGGTGATGCACGACCACACCCTCGACCGCACCACGGACGCCAACGGCCCGGTGCGGGCGCGGAGCATGGCCGAGCTGCGGCGGGTGCGGCTGCGCGGCGCGGGCGGGGAGGGCGTGCCCTCGCTCGCCGAGGCCGCCGCCCTGGTGCGCGACGCGGGCAAGGTGCTGCGGTTGGAGATCAAGGCGGACGGCGAGGGCAGGCCCTACCCGGGCATCGTCGCCGCCTGCCTCGCGCTGCTGGACGGATTGGGCATGCGCGGGCGCACGGTGGCGATGTCATTCCAACCCGCCACCGTGGCCGAGGCCGCCGCCGGCGGGTTCCGCCGGACGGCCCTGCTGCTCGATTCGAAGCCCTGGCGCGGGATGGGCGGGGCGAGCGCCACCGGCCTCGCCCGCGCCTGCGGCGCCGGGGAGATCGGCCTGCACGTGGGCGAGCTTACGCCGGCGGCGGTGGCGGCTTTTCGGGCCGCGGGCTTCGGCGTCGGCGCCTGGGGCGCCAACCACGAGGGGAGCATCCGCGCCGGCTTCGGGCTCGGGCTGGACGCCATCGCCACCGACGACCCGCCGCTGGCCTTGCGCCTCCGGCCCTGAGCCCCGCCATTCCGGGGCCGCGCGCTCTTTACTGTTCCGCCCCTTGACCGACCCGGCCGGTGTCGGCGCATAACACCTCCCAAGACATTGCGGCCGCGTCCAAGCGGGCGCGGGGGAGAACGTACGGGTGGCGGTTGCCGAGGACGGGCCGGTTCTGGAAGCCGTGGGCGTGTCGTTGCGCTTCGGCGGCGTGCGCGCGCTCACCGACGTCTCCTTCGGGGTGAACCGGGGGGAGATCTTCTCGATCATCGGCCCGAACGGCGCCGGCAAGACCTCCATGGTGAACTGCGTGTCCGGCCGCTACCGCCCCACCGAGGGCCGCATCCGCTTCGGCGGGCGCGACATCACCCGGTTGCCGACCCGCAAACGCGCGGCGATCGGCATCGGCCGCACCTTCCAGAACCTCGCGCTGTTCGGGCACATGACGGTGCTCGAGAACATCATGGTCGGCCGGCACCACCTGCTGCGGAGGGGATTCCTTCCGGGGATGCTGTGGTGGGTCGGCGGGGCGCGGCGGGAGGAGATCGCGCACCGGCGCGAGGTCGAGGAGATCATCGACTTCTTGGAGATCCAGCACGTCCGCAAGGCGGTGGCGGGCCAGCTCTCCTACGGGCTGCGGAAGCGGGTGGAGTTGGCGCGGGCGATGGCCTTGAAGCCGAAGCTCATCCTGCTGGACGAACCCATGGCGGGCATGAACCTCGAAGAGAAGGAGGACATGGCCCGCTTCATCATCGACCTGAACGAGGAGTGGGGCATGACCGTGCTCATGATCGAGCACGACATGGGCGTGGTGATGGACATCTCGCACCGCGTGGTGGTGCTCGACTTCGGCCGCAAGATCGCGGAAGGCCGGCCGGACGAGGTGCTGGCCGACCCGCACGTGCGCCGCGCCTACCTCGGCGAAGCGGACGAGGTGGTGCAGGAGCCCGCCGAAGCGACGGAGCCGGTGGCGCCGTGAACCCGGGCAACCTCACCGACACGCTGCCCAAGCTGCTGTGCCGCAACGCCCGCGAGCACCGCGACGAGGTCGCGCTGCGCGAGAAGGAGTTCGGCGTCTGGCGCTCCATCACCTGGGGCGAGTACGAGGCGCGGACGCGCGCCTTCGCGCTCGGCCTGCGGTCCCTGGGCATCGGGCCGGCGGACGTGGTCGGCCTCATCGGCGACAACCGGCCGGACTGGGTGATGGGCGAGATCGCGGCGCACGCGCTCCGCGCCCGCTCGCTGGGCATCTACCGCGACGCGCTGGAGGACGAGGCGGCCTACCTGTTGGAGTTCTGCGGCGCCAAGGCGGTGTTCGCCGAGGACGAGGAGCAGGTGGACAAGCTGCTCAACATCTCGGACCGGGTGCCGACGCTGCGCCACATCGTCTATTCGGACCCGCGCGGGATGCGGAAGTACTCCGACCCGCGCCTGCTGCCCGCCTCCGAACTGGTGAAGCGCGGCGGGGCGGTGCACAAGGACCAGCCGGCCTGCTGGGGCCAGTTGGTGGATGCGACCCGCGGCGAGGACGTGGCGATCCTCTGCACCACCTCCGGCACCACGGCGCGGCCGAAGCTCGCCATGCTGACCTCCCGGGCGCTGATCCGGCACTGCGAGAGCTACCTCAAAGCCGACCCGCGCGGGCCGGGGGACGACTACGTCTCGGTGCTGCCGCTGCCCTGGATCATGGAGCAGCTTTACGTGCTCGGCTGGGGGCTGATCGCCCGCATGCGGGTGAACTTCGTCGAGGAGCCCGAGACGACGATGGCCGACTTCCGCGAGATCGGCCCCAATTTCGTGCTGTTCGCGCCGCGCGTCTGGGAGCAGATCGCGGCCGACGTGAGGGCGCGCGTCATGGACGCCTCGCCGCTCAAGCGCGGCATGTTCGACCTGGGGATGCGGATGGGCCTCGGCGCGCTGAAACGCGGGCGGCGCTCGGCCTTGGCGGACGCGCTGCTGTTCCGGGCGCTGCGGGACCGGCTCGGCTTCACCAAGCTGCGCTCCGCCGCCACCGGCGGCGCGGCGCTGGGGCCGGACACCTTCCGCTTCTTCCAAGCCATGGGCGTGCCCCTGCGCCAGCTCTACGGCCAGACGGAGACGCTCGGCGCCTACACCGTCCACCGCCCGGACGACGTCAACCAGGACACGGTCGGCGTCCCCTTCAACGACCGGATCGAGACGCGCATCGAGAACCCGGACCCGAACGGCCTGGGCGAGATCGTGACGCGGCACCCGAACATGTTCTCCGGCTACTACAAGCTGCCGGAGAACAACGACCTGCGCGACGGCTGGCTGCACACCGGCGACGCCGGCTACTTCGACAAGAACGGGCACTTGGTGGTGATCGACCGCGTGAAGGATCTCGCCACCACCTCCGGGGGCGACCGCTTCTCGCCGCAGTACATAGAGAACAAGCTGAAGTTCAGCCCCTACGTGGCGGAGGCGGTGGTGCTGGGCGACAAGCGCCCGCACTTGGCGGCCATGATCTGCATCCGCTTCCCCATCGTCAGCAAGTGGGCGGAGCGGCAGCGCATCTCCTTCACCACCTACACCGACCTCTCGGCCAAGCCCGAGGTGCTGGAGCTGCTGCGGCGCGAGGTGGAGAAGGTCAACGCCACCCTGCCGGAGGCGCAGCGCGTCCGCGACTTCCTGCTGCTCTACAAGGAGCTGGACGCCGACGACGAGGAGCTGACCCGGACCCGCAAGGTGCGCCGCGGCGTCATCAACGAGAAGTACGGCGGCATCATCGAGGCGATCTACCGCGGCGAGCGGGCCATCCCCGTGGACACGACGATCGCGTTCCAGGACGGCACCCGCCAGCGCATCCGCACCACGCTGCGAGTCGTGAACATGCGTGGCGGCGGCGAGTCGGCGCCGGCGCCGATGGCCCAGGCGGCGGAGTAGCGCGCATGGAATGGTCGCAGCTCCTGCAATTCACGCTCAACGGGCTGATCGTCGGCGCGCTCTACGGCGTCGTGGCGATGAGCTTCGTGCTGATCTACAAGGCGTCGCAGGTGGTGAACTTCGCGCAAGGCGAGTTCCTGCTGGTGGGCGCCTGGGTGTGCTGGTGGCTGCTGACCGATTGGCAGCTGCCGTTCTGGCTCGGCTTCCTGTTCACCTTGGTTTTCATGACCGCCTTCGGCTTGGTGTTGCAGGTGGTCGTCTTGCGGCCGCTGATCGGCGAGCCGGTGATCAGCGTCATCATGGCGACGATCGGGCTGGGCATCTTCTTCCAGGCGCTGATGAAGTGGATCTTCGGCGTCTTCGCCAAGCCCTTCCCGCCGATCTTCCCCGTGGACCGGGTGAACGTGCTGGGGCTGGAGGTGCAAACCGCCTACCTGCTCTCGCTGGTGATCTCGATCCTGATCATGGCCGGCTTCGCCTGGTTCTTCACCGCGTCCAAGCACGGGCTGGCCATGCGGGCCACGGCCTTCGACCAGCAGGTGGCGCAGTCGCTCGGCATCTCGGTGCCGAAGGTCTTCGCCATGTCCTGGGCCATCTCGGCGGTGGTGTCGTCCGTCGCCGGGGTGGTGGTGGGCGTGGTGAACGGCGTGTCCTCCGCGCTGTCCTTCTACGGCATCAAGGTGTTCCCGGCGGTGATCCTGGGCGGGCTCGACTCCGTGGCGGGCGCCGTGCTGGGCGGCCTGATCGTGGGCGTGCTGGAGAACTTGGCGCAGTACGTGGATTCCGAATGGCTGCAATGGGGCAACATGTACACCATCGCCCCGTTCTACGCGCTGATCCTGATCCTGCTGATCAAGCCCTACGGCCTGTTCGGCACCCGCAACATCGAGCGGGTGTAGCGCGCCGTGATCGCCATGACGCCGGCGGGGGATTTCCGCACCTCCTACCGGGAAGACATGACCATCTTCCCGACGAGGAACAGCCGCTATGCCCTCTGGGCCGGCATCGCGCTGCTCTGCCTCGCGCCGCTCTTCCTCGGCCGCTACGAGCTGGGCCTGCTCATCACCATAGGTTTCTCCGCCATCGCGGCGCTCGGGCTGAACATACTGGTGGGCTTCACCGGGCAGATCTCCATCGGCCACGCCGCCTTCTTCGGCTTCGGCGCCTTCGCCAGCGCTTGGCTGCACGAGTACGCGCACATACCCGTGGCGCTCTGCATCCCGCTGGCCGGGCTGATGACCGCGCTGGTCGGGCTGGTGTTCGGCGCGCCGGCGGCGCGGCTGAAGGGCCTCTATCTCGCTATAGCGACCCTCGCGGCGCAGTTCATCCTGGAGGACTTCTTCGCGCGCGCGCCCTGGTTCACCGGTGGCGTGGCGGGGCGCATCACCGAGCCGTTCGAGCTGTTCGGCTGGGTTGCGGACCGGGAGGAGAGCTACTTCTACGTCGTGCTCGCCTGGGTGGTGATCATGTTCGTCGCCGCCGCCAACCTGATGCGGACGCGCGACGGGCGGGCGTTGGTGGCGGTGCGCGACCACTACCTCAGCGCCGAGATGATGGGCATCAACCTCGCCTACTACCGCACGCTCTCCTTCGGCATCGCCTCCTTCTACGCCGGCATCGGCGGCGCGCTCTACGCGCACTACCTGCTGTTCGTGAGCGTGGAGGCGTTCAACATCCTCTTCTCCATCCAATTCCTCGGGATGGTCATCATCGGCGGCCTCGGCTCCATTATGGGCAGCCTGATGGGCGCGGCCTTCATGACCTTGCTGCCGGAGGTGGTGCAGGCCGGCGCCGACCTGCTGGCCGGCAGCGCCATCGACCGCGCGTTGCGGCTGGGCGCCTCCATCTCCTTCCTGCGAGAGATGGCGATCGGCGCCGCCATCATCCTGTTCCTGATCTTCGAGCCGGACGGCCTGGCGCGGCGCTGGCGCTTGATCCGCGCCTACTGGAAGCTCTATCCGTATTCGCACTGAACGAGAATCGGGAGGAACCAAGAATGACGACGCAGCGCATGGTGCTCGGGGCGGCCGTCGCGGCCGGGCTCGCGTTGCCGGCGGCGGCCCAGCCGATCCCGGTCGGGCACCTGATGGACAACTCCGGCGCCACCTCGGACGTGGGCGTGCCCTACGGGCAGGGCGTGGCGGACACGCTCGCCTGGGTGAACAACACCCGGAACGGCGTGAACGGCCGGAAGCTGAACGTGCTCGGCTTCGACTACGGCTACCAGGCGCCCCGCGCCGTCAGCCAGTACCAGGCCTGGAGCCGCGACCGCGTCGTCGCCATCCAGGGCTGGGGCACGGCGGACACGGAGGCGCTGGTGCGCTTCGTGACGCGCGACAAGATACCCTACATCTCCGGCTCCTACTCCGCCGCGCTGACCGACGCCGGCGGCAAGAGCGGGCGGCAGGGCGTGGAGGCGACGCCCTACAACTTCTTCTACGGCCCGTCCTACTCCGACGGCTTGCGCGGCATGCTGCGCTGGGCGGCGGACGACTGGAAGGCGAAGGGCCAGAGCGGCCGGCCGAAATACGTCCACATGGGCGCCAACCACCCCTACCCGAACTCGCCCAAGGAGGCCGGCGAGGCCATGGCGCGCGAGCTCGGCTTCGAGGTGCTGTCGCCCATCGTCTTCGCGCTGACGCCCGGCGACTACACCGCGCAGTGCCTGACGCTCCGCAACCAGGGCGCCAACTACGCCTACCTCGGCAACACGGCGGGCTCCAACATCTCGGTGCTGCGCGCCTGCCAGGCGGCGGGGGTGAACGTGCAGTTCCTCGGCAATGTCTGGGGCATGGACGAGAACGCCATGAAGGCGGCCGGCACCGCCGCGAATGGCGTGGTGTTCCCCGTCCGCACGTCGGCCGTGTGGGGCCAGGAGGCGCCAAGCATGGCCAACATCCAGCAGATCAGCCGCGTGTCGGACGCCGGCGGCACCGCCTACCGCCCGGTGCACTACCTCGCCGGCGCTTGCGCCGCGATGCTGATGGTGGAGGCGATGGAGACGGCGGCGGCGAACGGCGGCCAGATAACCGGCGAACGCATCCGCGACGGCTTCTACGCCCGCAAGGACTGGGTGCCGAAGGGCTTCGAGGGCGTCTGCGCGCCGTCGAACTTCACCCCGGAGGACCACCGCGGCACCATGCGCGTCCCGCTCTACCGCGCCCGCGTCGGCGGCGACACCAGCCAGGGGAGCGTGGCGGAACTGATGCGCGCCGGTACCATGAAGCTCGAATCCCTCGGCACCGTGGAGCTGGAGCGCAAGCGCGAGTGGCTGGGCTGGTGAGCCCTTGAACGCGCCGGTCGCGGCGGCGCCGGGCGCTTCGCCGGGCGCGACCCCGGCGGAGGCGCCGGCGCTGCTCGAGGTGAACAACATCGAGGTCGTCTACAACGACGTCATCCTCGTGCTGCGCGGCCTCTCGCTCCGCGTGCCGAAGGGTAAGATCGTCGCGCTGCTCGGCGCCAACGGCGCGGGCAAGTCCACCACGCTCAAGGCGATCTCAGGCCTCCTCAAGACGGAGGAGGGCGAGGTCACGCGCGGCGAGGTGGTCTTCGACGGCCAGCGCATCGACGGCACCGACCCGCACCTCATCGTCCGCCGCGGCATCTTCCAGGTGATGGAAGGAAGGCGCATCGTCGCCGACATGACCTGCCTGGAGAACCTGCGGCTCGGCGCCTTCACCCGCTCGGACGGCGACGTGAAGCGCGACATCGACATGGTGTACTCCTTCTTCCCGCGCCTGAAGGAGCGCACCGGCCTCGCGGGCTACCTCTCGGGAGGCGAGCAGCAGATGCTGGCCATCGGCCGCGCCCTGATGGCGCGGCCCAAGCTGATCCTCATGGACGAGCCCTCCATGGGCCTGTCGCCGCTGCTGGTGAAGGAGGTGTTCGGCATCATCCGCCGGCTGAACGAGGAATTGGGCATCACCATCCTGCTCGTGGAGCAGAACGCGCGCATGGCGCTCTCCGTCGCCTCCTACGGCTACGTCATGGAAGGCGGGAAGGTGGTGCTGGACGGCACAGCGGAATCGCTCTCCACGAACGAGGACGTGAAGGAGTTCTACCTCGGCGGCCACGGCGCGGAGCGGAAGAGCTTCCGCGGCCTCAAGTCTTACAAGCGCCGGAAGCGCTGGCTGTAGGGCGATGCTCCCGCCCGGCGACAGCTACGACGCCATCCGCGCCGCGTTCCGCTGGCGCGTGCCCGGACGCTACAACATGGGCGTGGACTGCTGCGACAAGTGGGCGGACGGCAGCGGGCGCCTCGCGCTGCTGCACCGGGGCGAGGACGGCGGGACGGAGCGGATCACCTTCGACGCGCTAAAGTCCCGCACGAACCGGCTGGCGAACACCCTCCGCGCCCACGGCATCGGCCGCGGCGACCGCGTGGCGGTGCTGCTGCCGCAGGTGCCCGAAACGGCGGTGGCGCACCTCGCCGCTTTCAAACTCGGCGCCGTCTCCGTGCCGCTGTTCCAACTCTTCGGCGAGCAGGCGTTGGAGTTCCGGTTGCGCGACTGCGGCGCCGCGGCGCTGGTGACGGACGCGACCGGCCTTTCCAAGCTCTCCGGCATCCGCGCGGGCCTGCCGGACCTGCGCGCGGTGTTCGCGGTGGACGGGGCCGGCGAGGGCGCGCTCGACCTGCCGGCGCTCACCGGGCGCGCCTCCGACGGTTTCGCGCCGGTGGACACGGCCGCCGACGACCCGGCCGTCATCATCTACACCTCCGGCACCACCGGCAGCCCGAAGGGCGCGCTGCACGCGCACCGCGTCCTGCTCGGCCACCTGCCGGGCGTGGAGATGCCGCAGGAGCTGTTCCCCAAGCCCGGCGACCTGTTCTGGACGCCGGCCGATTGGGCCTGGATTGGCGGGCTGTTCGACGTGCTGCTGCCGAGCCTGCACCACGGCGTGCCCGTGTTGGCGCACCGCATGGCGAAGTTCGATCCGGAGTTCGCTTTCAGGCTCATGGCCGAACACGGCGTCCGCAACGCCTTCCTGCCACCCACCGCGCTCAAGATGCTGCGCGCCGTGTCGGACCCGGCGCGCTTCGGCCAGAAGCTCCGCTCGGTCGGCAGCGGCGGCGAGACGCTCGGCGCCGAGCTGCTGGACTGGGGCCGCGCCGCCTTCGGCTGCGCCATAAACGAGTTCTACGGCCAGACCGAGTGCAACCTCGTGGTCTCCAACTGCGCCTCCGTCCTGCCGGTGCGGCCGGGCAGCATGGGCCGCGCCGTGCCGGGCCACGAGGTCGCGGTGGTGGACGCCGGGGGCCGCCCGCTGCCGCCCGGCGAGCCGGGCACGATCGCCGTGAAGCGGCCCGACCCGGTGGTGTTCCTCGGCTATTGGAACACCCCGGAGGCCACCGCCGCCAAGTTCGCCGGCGACTGGCTGCTGACCGGCGACCAGGGCGTGCAGGACGGGGACGGCTACTTCCGCTTCGTCGGGCGCGAGGACGACGTCATCACTTCCGCCGGCTACCGCATCGGCCCCGGCGAGATCGAGGACTGCCTGCTGCGCCACCCCGCCGTGTCCATGGCCGCGGTGGTCGGCGTGCCGGACCCGCTCAGGACGGAGCGCGTGGCCGCCGTGGTGGTGCCCGCCGCCGGCGTCGCCCCGGATGACGCGCTGGCGCGCGAGATCCAAGATTTCGTCCGCACCCGCCTCGCCGCCCACTCCTACCCGCGGGAGGTGCATTTCGCCGAAAGCCTGCCGATGACGGCCACCGGCAAGGTGATGCGCCGCGAGTTGCGCGAGAGCCTTGGCAGGGCGGCGGCCGGGGGCAATTCTGGGCCGCAGGACCCCGGAACGGGGAGGAGCTGAATGCCCTCGAACAGAGACATACCCGGCCTCGATTTCGGCCTGGGTGAAGAGATCGACATGCTGCGCGAAACGGTGCGCGGCTTCTCCGACGCCAAGGTCGCGCCGATCGCCGCCGAGATCGACCGCTCCGACGAGTTCCCCCGCCACCTGTGGCCGGAGATGGGCGCGCTCGGCCTGCACGGCATCACCGTGGAGGAGGAGTGGGGCGGCACCGGCATGGGCTACTTGGCGCACTGCGTCGCCATGGAGGAGGTGAGCCGCGCCTCCGCCTCCGTCGGCCTGTCCTATGGCGCGCACTCGAACCTCTGCGTCAACCAGATCCGACGCAACGGCACGGAGGAGCAGAAGCGCCGCTACCTGCCGAAGCTCATCACCGGCGAGCACCTGGGCGCGCTGGCGATGAGCGAGCCGGGCGCGGGCAGCGACGTCGTGTCCATGCGGCTCCGCGCGGTCAAGCGCGGCGACCGTTACGTGCTGAACGGCACCAAGCTCTGGATCACCAACGCGCACTACGCCGAAACGCTGGTGGTCTACGCCAAGACCGACCCGGAAGCCGGCCCGCGCGGCATCACGGCCTTCCTGGTCGAGAAGGGCTTCAAGGGCTTCCGCCCGGCGCAGAAGCTCGACAAGCTCGGGATGCGCGGCTCCCCCACGAGCGAGCTGGTGTTCGAGGACTGCGAGGTGCCGGCGGAGAACGTGCTCGGCAAGGCGGGCGAGGGCGTGCGCGTCCTCATGTCCGGCCTGGACTACGAGCGCGCCGTGCTGGCGGCGGGGCCGATCGGCATCATGCAGGCGGCGCTGGACGCCGTGGTGCCCTACGTCCACGAGCGCAAGCAGTTCGGCCAGCCGATCGGCGAGTTCCAGCTCATCCAGGGCAAGCTGGCCGACATGTACACCGCCACCAACGCCTGCCGCGCCTACGTCTACGCGGTGGCGCGCGCGTGCGACGAGGGGCGGACCTCGCGCAAGGACGCGGCCGGCGCCATCCTCTACGCGGCCGAGGCGGCGACGAAGATCGCGCTCGACGCCATCCAGATCCTCGGCGGCAACGGCTACATCAACGAGTACCCGACCGGGCGGCTGTTGCGCGACGCCAAGCTCTATGAAATCGGCGCCGGCACCAGCGAGATCAGGCGCATGCTGATCGGCCGCGAGCTGTTCAAGGAAACGGCGTGACCGTTCTGGCCTCATCGGCGGACACGCGCTCCGCCGAATTCCGCTCCAACGCGGAGCGGATGCGCGCCCTCTTGGACCAGCTCTCCGAGCGCACGGCGGAGGCGGCGCGCGGCGGCCCGGAGAACGCGCGGGAGCGCCACCTCGGGCGCGGCAAGCTCTTGCCTCGGACGCGGGTGGAGCGCCTGCTCGACACCGGCTCGCCCTTCCTCGAACTCTCGCCGCTCGCCGGCTACGGCCTGCACGACGGTGACGTGCCGGGGGGCGGCATCATCACCGGCGTCGGCCGCGTCTCCGGGCGCGAGTGCGTGGTCGTGGCGAACGACGCCACGGTGAAGGGCGGCACATACTTCCCGATCACGGTGAAGAAGCACCTCCGGGCGCAGGAAGTGGCGCAGCAGAACCGGCTGCCCTGCATCTATTTGGTGGACAGCGGCGGCGCCAACCTGCCGAACCAGGACGAGATATTCCCGGACCGCGACCACTTCGGCCGCATCTTCTTCAACCAGGCCAACATGTCGGCGCTCGGCATCCCGCAGGTCGCGGTGGTGATGGGGAGTTGCACCGCCGGCGGCGCCTACGTGCCCGCCATGTGCGACGAGGCGGTGATCGTGCGCGAGCAGGGCACCATCTTCCTCGCCGGCCCGCCCTTGGTGAAGGCCGCGACCGGCGAAGTGGTCTCGGCCGAGGACCTCGGCGGCGCCGATGTCCACACACGCCTCTCCGGCGTCGCGGACCACTTCGCGATGGACGACATGCACGCCCTCGGCCTCGCGCGGCGGATCGTCGGCAACCTTGGCGTCCGGCGCGGCGCGCGGATCGATCTCGCGGAGCCGGAGCCGCCGCTGCACGACCCAGCCGAACTGCACGGCCTCATCCCCGGCGACGTGCGCCAGCCCTACGATGTGCGGGAGGTGATCGCGCGGATCGTGGACGGCTCGCGCCTGGACGAGTTCAAGGCGCGCTACGGCCCGACGCTCGTCTGCGGCTTCGCGCGCATCTGGGGCCAGCCTGTCGGCATCCTCGCCAACAACGGCATCCTCTTCTCCGAATCCGCGCAGAAGGGCGCCCACTTCGTGGAGCTGTGCAGCCAGCGTGGCATCCCGCTGGTGTTCCTCCAGAACATCGCCGGCTTCATGGTGGGACGGAAATACGAGGCGGGCGGCATCGCCAAGGACGGCGCCAAGCTCGTCACCGCCGTCGCCACCACCGCGGTGCCCAAGTTCACCGTCATTATCGGCGGCTCGTTCGGCGCCGGCAACTACGGCATGTGCGGCCGCGCCTACTCGCCGCGCTTCTTGTTCACTTGGCCGAACAGCCGCATCTCGGTGATGGGCGGCGAGCAGGCGGCGAGCGTCCTCGCCACCGTGCGCCGCGACAACATGGAGGCGCGCGGCGGCGCCTGGAGCGCGGAGGAGGAGGAAGCCTTCAAGGCGCCCATCCGCGAACAGTACGAGACGCAGGGCGACCCTTACTACGCCACCGCGCGGCTCTGGGACGACGGCATCATCGATCCTGCGGACACGCGCGACGTGCTGGGCCTTTCCATCGTGGCTTCGCTGAACGCGCCTATAGGGCGGACGCGCTTCGGCGTGTTCCGGATGTAGCGCCCATGTTCCGCACCCTCCTCATCGCCAACCGCGGCGAGATCGCCTGCCGCGTCATCCGCACCGCCCGCCGCCTCGGCATCCGCTGCGTCGCCGTGTTCTCCGAGGCGGACGCCGGCGCGCTCCACGTCGCCATGGCCGACGAGGCGCACCCGATCGGCCCCGCCCCCGCAGCGCAGAGCTACCTGCGCGCCGACCGCATCCTCGAAGCCGCCCGCGCGTCCGGCGCTGAGGCGATCCACCCCGGCTACGGCTTCCTGTCCGAGAACGCCGAGTTCGGCGAAGCCTGCGCCGCCGCCGGCGTTTCCTTCGTCGGCCCGCCGCCCGCCGCCATCCGCGCCATGGGCAGCAAGGCCGAGTCGAAGCGGATCATGGCGGAAGCCAACGTCCCGATCGTCCCCGGCTACCACGGCGAGGCGCAGGACGACGCGCTGCTCGCCTCCGAGGCGGCGCGCATCGGCTTCCCCGTGCTCATCAAGGCCAGCGCCGGCGGCGGCGGCAAGGGCATGCGCCCGGTGCTCGCGGCCGGCGACTTCGCCACCGAACTCGCTGGCGCGCGGCGCGAGGCCAAGGCGGCGTTCGGCGACGACCGCGTGCTGCTGGAGCGCTACCTCCAGAAGCCCCGCCACGTCGAGGTCCAGGTCTTCGCCGACGGGCACGGCAACACCATCCACCTGCACACGCGCGACTGTTCCGTCCAGCGCCGCCACCAGAAGGTGCTGGAGGAAGCGCCCGCGCCCGACCTGTCGCCCGCGCTCCGCGCCCGCCTGCACGACGCCGCCGTCGCCGCAGCGCGCGCGGTCGGCTACGTCAACGCCGGCACGGTGGAGTTCATCGTGGAGGGCGAGGACGCCTTCTTCATGGAGATGAACACCCGCCTCCAGGTGGAGCACCCGGTCACCGAGATGGTGACAGGCCTCGATTTGGTGGAGTGGCAGCTCCGCGTCGCCGCCGGCGAGCCCCTGCCGCGGCGCGAGGCGCCGCCGGTGCGCGGCCACAGCGCCGAGGTGCGGCTCTACGCCGAGGACCCGGCGCACGGCTTCCGCCCCGCAGCCGGCGTCGTCCGGCGCTTCTCCACGCCGCCGGGGGCCGAGGGGCTGCGGATCGAGACCGGCATCCGCTCCGGCGACGCCATCACGCCCAACTACGACCCGATGGTGGCCAAGGTCGTCGCCTGGGGCCCGGACCGGCCCGCGGCGCTGCGCCGCCTCGCCGCGGCGCTGGACGAGACCGAGGTGGTCGGCCTCGCCACCAACCTCGACTTCCTGCGCCGCCTCGCCCGCCATCCGGCCATGGTCCGGGCCGAGCTGGACACCGGGTTCCTCGGCCGCCACCTCGCCGACCTTGTGCCCGCCGCCACGGCCGCGCCGCCCCGCGCCCTGGCCGCCGCGGCCGCGATCCACCTGGACCGGCAAGCGCGGTCGCGCGCGGCGCGGCCCGCGTCGCCTTGGGACCGCGCCGACGGCTGGCGCCTGCGCGGCGGCGCCGAGCGCCTGCTCCGGCTGCACGACGGCGCGGAGGCGCACGATCTGCACCTGCGGCAGGAGCGCGGCGGCGCCCTTAGGCTGCTCTTGGAGGACGGGAAGGAGGCCCGCGTCGGCCGCGTCGCCGCCGAGGGCGGGGAGCGCCACCGCACCATCACCGTGGACGGCTTGGTCCTGCGCGTGGGCGTCGCCGCGGGCGAGGGCGAAGCCTTCGCGATCACCCTCTCCGGCGCCGGCCACGCCGGCGACACCTGGAGCTTCCGCCCGCTCGACCCGTACGCCCCGCCCGGCGGCGACGTCGCGGCGGAGGGGCGGCTGTCGGCGCCCATCCCCGGCCGCGTCGTCCAGCTCCTGGTGGGGGAGGGCGACGTGGTGGAGCGCGGGCAGGTGCTCGCGGTGCTGGAAGCGATGAAGACCGAGCTGCGCATCACCGCGCCGGCGGACGGCACGGTGGCGCATGTCGGCTGCGCGGTGGGCGACAGCGTCGAGGAGGGGACGGAGATCGTCACCCTCGACGTGAAGGGAGACTGACCCGCAAGGGGTTTTGCAGCACCAGGCCGGCGGCGCGGAGCGCGGCGCCGAGGTGGATCGCGGCCGGCATCGCGGCATGGGCGCCGCCCGGGGGCAGCCAGCGCAGGAACAGCGCCAGGCCCTCGCGCCGGGCGCCGCGCTGGGTGAGGGCGCAGCCCATCAGCAAGGCCGCCTCGTCCTCCGTCACCCGCTGGCAGAGGGGGCAGCCGAAGGCCACCGGCTTCAAGGTGGCGGTTTGGCGCAGCAGCGTGTCGTAAGGGTCGACGGCGGCGGCGGCGTCCTCGGCGAGGAAGGGCGGACGCAGCGCCAGCCAAGCCGAGCGGCCGTCGCGCAGCGCCGCGCCCCACAGGCGGCAACCCTCCAGCAGCAGGCGCTCCGGCTCGGGCAGGTCGTCCGCCGGCTCCTGGGTCCAGGGCCAAGCGGGAAGGCCGCGTGTCGCCATGAGTCGCTCCCTGTGGTGTCCTCCGCGATGCCTATGGCAAATGCGAATGGTTCGCAATATCGAATGGGCCGTCAGCGGAAGTCGCGGCTGCGCGGCAGGCGCGCGCGGGGGCCGCCGCGCCCGTCCGGCTTCTCCACCTCGTCGGCGCGGGCGAGGGCCCGGCGCCACGGCTCCTTCGCGTCCGGGCGGTCGAGCGCCGCGAGGCCGGACAGCAGCTCCGAGCGGTCGAGCAGGCGTTGCACGATGAGGTGGACGATCGGCACCTCCGCTTCCGTTCGCTCCACGCGGCCCTCCGCCACCACCAGCCGCGCCGACACCACGGCCGCGCGGAAGCGCCGCACCAAGTCGGCGTAGACCACGAGGTTGGCGGTGCCCCACTCGTCCTCCACGGTGAAGAACACCACGCCCTTGGCGCTGCCGGGGCGCTGGCGCACCAGCACCAAGCCGGGCAGGCGCAGCCGGGCGCCGCGGCGGGCCGCGGCGAGGGCGCGCGTGTCGGCCAAGCCTTCCGCGTCCAATCTCGGCCGGAGCAGCGCCAGCGGGTGGTGGCGCAGGGTGAGGGCCGTGCCGGCGTAGTCGAGCACCGTCTGTTCGCCCGCGGTGGCCGCCGGCAGCGAGGCGGCCGGCTCGTGGACGGCGGCGGCAGGCAGCGCGGTCGGCGGCTCGACCGCGGTGGCCTCCCACAGCGCGGCGCGGCGGTCGAGGCCGAGGCCGCGGAAAGCGTCCGCGCCGGCGAGCCGCTCCAGCGCGGCGCGGTCGAGCCCCGCCGCGCGGGCTAGGCGCTCCAGAGCGCCCGCGCCCCCCGCGCGCCCAGGCGCGACGGAATTGAGTGCGGCGGGACGGGCCGGGGGCGCCGAGGCTCCCGCATCGTTCGGCCGATCGAGCGCGGCAGGATCGAACCCGGCGGGGCGGGCCGGCGGCGCCGGGGCTCCCGCACTGTCCGCTCCATCCGGCCCGGCGAGGCGGTCGGGTCCGGCGGAACGGGCCGGGCACGCCACGACCCTCGGACCGTCCCCCCGCTCCGGTGCGGCGCATTCGGGCGCGGCGGGGCGAGGCGGGCGTGTCGGTGTCCACTCGCTTCCCGCCCGATCCGGCGCGTGCGACGGGCTCCATGCCGGTCGCGTCCCGACCAGCCGCTCCGCCGTTTCCTTCGACAACCCCTGCACCATCCGCAAGCCGAGGCGCAGCGCCAAGCCGCCCTCGCTTTCCGCGTCCGGCTCCAGCGTGCAATCCCACTCACTGCGCAGCACGTCCACCGGCCGGACCCGCACCCGATGCTCTTGCGCGTCGCGGACGAGCTGCGCGGGGGCGTAGAAGCCCATCGGTTGGCTGTTCAGCAACGCGGCGGCGAAGGCGGCCGGGTGGTGGCGCTTGATCCAGGCGGAGACGTAGACGAGCTGCGCGAAGGAGGCGGCGTGGCTTTCCGGGAAGCCGTAGGTGCCGAAGCCCTCGATCTGGCTGAAGCAGCGCTCGGCGAACTCCTGCGCGTAGCCGTTGCGCGCCATGCCGGCGACGAATTCCTCGCGGAAGCCCTGGACGGTGCCGACGTGGCGGAAGGTCGCCATGGCGCGGCGGAGTTGGTCGGCGCGCTCCGGCGGGAAGCCGGCGCCGACTATGGCTATCTGCATCGCCTGCTCCTGGAAGAGCGGCACGCCGAGGGTCTTCTCCAGCACGCCCTTCAGGGCTTCGGAGGGGTAGGTGGGCTTTTCCTCGCCGTTCTTCCGACGGAGATACGGGTGCACCATGTCGCCCTGGATCGGGCCGGGGCGGACGATCGCCACCTCGATGACGAGGTCGTAGAACTTCTCGGGGCGCAGGCGCGGCAGCATGTTCATCTGCGCCCGGCTCTCCACCTGGAACACGCCGACGCTGTCGGCGCGGCGGAGCATGGCGTAGGTCTCGGGGTCGTCCTGCGGCACCGTGGGCAGCGTCAGCGCCGGGCCGCCGTGCGCCTCGATGAGGGCGAAGGCGCGGCGCACGCAGGTGAGCATCCCGAGGCCCAGCACGTCCACCTTCAGGATGCGGAGCGCCTCGATGTCGTCCTTGTCCCACTCGATGGTGTGGCGGCCTTCCATCGCTGCGCGGGTGACGACCGCGAGTTCCGTCAAGGGGCCGCGGGTGATGACGAAGCCGCCGACATGGGTGGAGAGGTGGCGGGGGAAGCCGACCAGTTCCTCCGCCAGTTCGCAGGCCATGCGGAGGCGCCCGTCGCGGGCCGGGTCCAGGCCGCGTTCCGCCGCCGCTTCGGCCAAGGTCGCCCGGCCGATGCCCCAGGTCGCCTTGGCCAGCCCGGCGGTGACGTCCTCCGAAAGGCCCAAGGCTTTGCCCACCTCGCGGATCGCGCTGCGGTCGCGGTAGCGGATCACGGTGGCGGCGATGGCGGCGCGGTGGCGGCCGTAGCGCCCGTATATGTGCTGGATCACCTCCTCGCGCCGCTCGTGCTCGAAGTCCACGTCGATGTCGGGCGGCTCGTCGCGCTCGGCGGAAATGAAGCGCTCGAACAGCAGGTCGTGCTTGTCCGGCGCGACGGAGGTGATGCCGAGCGCGTAGCACAGCGCCGAGTTCGCCGCCGAGCCGCGGCCTTGGCAGAGGATGCCCTTCGACACCGCGAAGCGGACGATCTCGTGGACCGTCAGGAAGTAGGGCGCGTAGCCGAGCCGCTCGATCAGGCGCAGTTCGTGGGCGATCTGCTCCTTGACCTTGGGCGGCGTGCCGTCCGGCCAGTGCCTCCGCATGGCCTCGGCGGCGCGGCGCTCCAGCGTCTCTTGCGGCGACAGCCTTTCGTCCAGGATCTCTTCCGGGTACTCGTAGGAGAGGTCGCGCATGGAGAAGCGGCAGGCTTCCGCCACGCGCATCGTCGCGTCCACCGCCCCCTCGTGCCCGGCGAAGAGGCGGCGCACCTCGGCTTCTGGCTTGAGGTGCGCCTCGGCGTTCGGCGCGGCGGCAAAACCCAGCGCGTCCACGGTGGTGCGGAGGCGGATGGCCGCCAGCACGTCGGCCAAGCGGCGCCGGTCCGGCGCGTGGAAGCGCACGCCGCCCGCTGCGAGCATCGGGGCGCCGGCCGCGCCCGCCATCGCCGCCAGCAGATCCAGCCGCGCGCGGTCGTTGGCGCGGAAGCGGTGGTCGGCGGCGCAGAACAGGGGCAGGGCGAGGCGGTGGCGCAGCGCGGCGGCGTCGCGCGCCAAGCGGGCGGCGAACCCGGCGTCCGGCGCTTCGGGCGGCGACAGCGCCATCACCAGCCCGTCCGTGTGTTCGATGAGGTCGTCGCGGGTGATGCGGCACTCGCCTTTGGGCGCCTCCATCCGGCCCTTGGAGAGCAGCCGCGCGAGCCTGCCGTAAGCCGCGCGGTCGGTGGGCCAGGCGAGGTACTCGCCGCCGTCGGGCAAGCGGACCCTTGCGCCGGGTACGAAGCGGAGCTTCGCCTGCTCCGCCGCGACGTGTCCGCGCACCAGCCCGGCGAAGGAGTTGCGGTCGGTGATGCCGATCGCCGCGTGGCCCAGCGCCGCCGCCCGTTCCACCAGCTCGTGCGGATGCGAGGCGCCTTCGAGGAAGGTGAAGTTGGAAAGGGCGCCGAGTTCGGCGTAACCGGGCGCGGTCACTCGAACCGCCCGTGCAGCCACCAGCCGGTCGTCCCGTCCGCGAGCACGGGGCCGGAGCGGCACACCCAGAGCCGCGCGCCGCCGGCGACCTCCACCCGGTAGTAGTCGCGGAAGCGCCGGTCCGGGCGGTCCCGCCACCACTCCGGTTCCAGCCGCTCCGGCCCTTCGGCGCGCAGCACGCGCCATGAGGCCTGGCTCATCCGCAGCAGGACTGGCGGGCCGTCCGGCAGCATGGCCATCGCTTGCAATGCGAGCGGCCGTCGCAGCAGGCGGAGGGGACGGCGCGCGGCGCCCCAGCCGTGCGGCAGCGCCACGGGGTCGAAGGCCCCGACCCGCGCCACCGCGCGCTCCGGCCAATGGCTGGCGCGCGGCGCCAATCGCCAAACCGCCAAGCGCTGGGAAAGGCGGTCCAGCAACTGCGCCAGGGCCCACGGGGTTTCCGCGCGGGCGCCGCCGCGCCGGCCGCCGGGCAGCGCGGCTTGGGCCGCCGCCACCGCTTCGGTCGCCAGCGCTTCCAGCGCTAAGCGTTCGAAGCCGAAGCCTGGGGAAAGGCGCTCCAGCTTCTCGCGGAAGAGCCGGGCGAAGTGCGCGGCATCGCGCGAAGGCAGGCCGGTGCCGACCGCCACCGCTTGCACGTTTCCGTCCACGCGGAAGGCCAGCAACGCCAAGCGCCTCGCGCCGCGGCCTGCCTTCTCCAACTCCGCGCAAACTTCCGGCAGCAAGCGGTCGAGCGTGGCGTCTATGGCCTCGCGCGTCACGATCGGCTCCAGGAAATCCCGCGCCGCCGCGAAGTCGGGCGGCGGGCGGAGCGGGCGGAGCGGCCGCGGGCGCTCGCCGGTCGCCGCGTCCAAGGTGTCCGTCAGCGCCGCGCCGAAGCGCCGCGCCAGCGGTGCGCGCGGCTGTTGCAGCACGGCTCCGACGCAACGCAGGCCGAAGCGGTGCAGCGTGGCGATCGTGGACTGCGGCAGGCGCAGCGACGCCAGCGGCAGCGGGGCG
>NZ_BAAAFZ010000029.1:29989-57333 GCF_039523795.1 Craurococcus roseus
CCCGCGCCAGCGCCGCCGCGGTGTCCGGCGTGCCGGCGACCGTGGCCCGGACCGTCACCCCGGCGCGGGCGAAACGCGCCGCCACCGCGTCGAGCAGCGCCGCCTCGCCGCCGCGCAGGTGCGCCGCACCGGTGACGTCGAGCAGCAACCCGTCCGGCGGGTCCACCGCCGGCAGCGGCGTGACGCAGAGCGCCCAGAGCGCGAGGCGCCCGAGCCACGCCGCGTCCGCCTCCGGCTCGGCGGGGCGCAGCGCCACGTCCGGTAGGATCGCCTGCGCGTCCGCCAAGGCCTGTCCAGGCCGCAGTCCGGCCTCGAACGCCGCCGGGTCCACCGCCGCCAGCACCCGCTTGCTGCCCTCCGTCGTCCAGACCGCGAGCGGGCCAGGGAGGCGCAGGCGCTCGGTCGGCAACCAGGGCAGGTGCAGCGCCAGGACGCGGCGGCGGGCGGCGTGGGGCGTCGGCGTCGGCAGCGCGAGTTGCGCCGCCGCCGGCGCCGGCCTCGGCTCGACGCCGCCGAGCGCGGGGGGGCGGCAGCAGCGCCGCCTCATCGGTGCGGCGTCCGGCAGCGAAGCCGACGCGGCGGCGGGCCGTCCGGACCGAACCCGCAAGCGGATCGGGCGGGGCGCGCCTTTCGGACAAAGTCCGGTGGTGGGACGGAGGCGCGGCGCCGTTCGGACGAATTCCCGGGGCGCGGTGGAGGCGTCGCGCCGTTCGGACGAAACCCGATGATGCGGCGGGCGCGTCGGGCCGCCCGGGTGGAATCCGGTGGCTGGACGGCGGTGCCGCGCCGTCCGGACGGAACGCCGGGACGCGGCGGAGGCGTTGCGCCGTTCGGACGAATTCCTGGGACGCGGCGGAGGCGCCGCGGCGTTCGGACGAATTCCCGGGGCGCGGCGGGGGCATCGCCCCGTTCGGACGAAACCCGCAAGCGCGGCGGAGGCGGTGCGCCTTTCGGACGAAATCCGTGGGGAGGGGCGGAGGCGATGCTGCTTCCGGACAAAATCCGCGGGACGCGGAAGGGACGCCGTCGCGTCCGGACGAAGGCCGGGCACGGGAGGGCAGTCGCCTCGCTCGACCGAAGCCCGCGGGCGCGGCGGGGGCATCGCGCCGTTCGGACAAAACCGGGCGGGACGGCGGGGGCTCGTGCGGGGGGCGCGCTCAAGCCGCGGGATCGCCGGGTCGGCGGCGCTCCGGGCGTCGCGCGGCAGGTTCCTGCCCGTCCGGTCCTCATCGGCGGCGCGCGGTGGCGGCGGCGCGGACCGGGCGTGCGGGCTGATCGGCTTCGGTGGCGTCCTCGTCCCGTTCCAGCCGCTCCGCCGCGCCGCGCCAGACGACGCGCCAGTTCGCCGGCCTGCCGCCGCGGCAGCGCAGCAGGTCGAGGCTCCAGCGCGGGTCGCCGAGGTCGTGCGCCGCGGCGCCGCCGGTGCCGGCGAGGGCGCCGATCCGCCAGCGCGTCAGGGCGGCGGAGGCGCCGCCGCCCGCTTCTTCCTCCTCGTCCGGGCGGAGGAGGAGGCCGACCGCGCCGCCGGCTTCGGCGGCCAGTTGCAGGCGGCGCGCGGCGGTGAGGTCGAGCGAGCGCAGCACCAGGAGGGCGCCGGCGACGCCGGGGCAGCGCAGCGCTTCCTCCATCGCCCAAAGGCCGTCCACCGGGCGGGGCGCCTGCACCAGCACGAGGTCCGCGGGCGAAAGGCCGAAGCGGGCGAGGCCGGGTGGCCAAGCGTCCGGCTCGGGCGCGATCCACAGCACGGTGCCGCCCGCGCGCGCCAGCACCAGGGCGCAGAAGCCGGCCGCGGCGCCGGGTTCGGCGGCCAGCACCTCGTGCACCGCGGCGCGGGACAGCCCGCCGCCGGGGAGGGCGGCGTCCACCGATTCGCACAAGGGGATGCCCTGGCCGCCGTCCGCCGCCGCGCCGCCGCTCCGGTCCAGCCGCGCGATGCGGGCGCGCAGCGCCGAAATCAGGGCGGGGCGGTCCATGTCGCGGTCGGGCAGGCTATGATCGGGAGGTTGGCGCATGGGACCGCGTGGCTGTGTTCACGTTATGTTCGTTGAACGAAGCGGGTTCGGTCAAGCACTCCCTTTCGCGAAACGCCCGCGGATGCCAAGTGCTGTCGAAAACCGGCCGTGGGCATCGCCCGTTGGGGAGACCTTGAGCGCGCGCGCCATCCGCCACCACATCACCGGACCGCCCGGGAGGACCCATGACGGCCGATTCGCAACACCCCACCCTGGTCCCGGTCGTGGACGGATTCGCCGGCGCGGTCGGCCAAACGCCGCTGATCCGCCTGCGCCGCGCTTCCGAGGCGACGGGGTGCGAGATCCTGGGCAAGGCGGAGTTCATGAACCCCGGCGGTTCGGTGAAGGACCGCGCGGCGCTGGGCATCATCGAGGACGCGGAGCGGCGCGGGCAACTCGTGCCCGGCGAGCCGGGGACGGTGGTGGAGGGCACGGCCGGCAACACCGGCATCGGCCTGACGCTGGTGGCGAACGCGCGCGGCTACAAGTCGATCATCGTGGTGCCGGAAACGCAGAGCCGGGAGAAGCTCGACTTCCTCCGCATGATCGGCGCCGACCTCAGGCTGGTGCAGCCCAAGCCGCTGCGCGACCCGGGCCACTACGTCAACACCTCGCGGCGCATCGCCGAGGAGATGGCGGCGGGGGGCGAGCGGGTGGTCTGGGCAAACCAGTTCGGCAACCTCGCCAACGGCGAGGCGCACGAGAAGACGACGGGGCCGGAGATCTGGGACCGGACGGAGGGGCGCGTGGACGCCTTCACCTGCTCCTGCGGCACCGGGGGCACGCTGGCCGGCGTGGCGCGCTTCCTGAAGGGGAAGAAGCCCGGCGTGCGGATCGTGCTGGCGGACCCGATGGGCAGCGGCCTCTACTCCTGGGTCAAGACGGGCGAGGTGAAGGCCGAGGGCAACTCGATCACCGAGGGCATCGGCCAGGCCACCGCCGTGCCCGGCAACCTGGAGCCGGCGCGGGGCGTGATCGACGACGCGGTGCAGGTGCCGGACCCGGAGGCGTTGGAGCAGGTGTTCGACCTGTTGCAGCACGAAGGGTTGTCGATCGGCGGCTCGGCCGGCATCAACGTGGCGGCCGCCATTCGAGTCGCGCGCCAGATGGGGCCCGGCCATACGGTGGTGACGATTCTCTGCGACGGCGGGGCGCGCTACCAAAGCAAGCTGTTCAACCCGGAATTCCTGCGGGCGCGCGACCTGCCGGTGCCGTCCTGGTTGGCGTGACGGGAGTCGGGAGACCCTGATGGAACTGTTCGAACTCGCCCGCGCCATCCGCGCCCGCGACCCGGCCCGGCCCACCTGGCTGGAAGCGCTCACCTGCTACGCGGGGGTGCAGGCGGTGCTGGTGCACCGCTTGGCGCACGCGCTCTACCGCGCGGGGTGGCGGACCGCGGCGCGGATGGTGTCGCACACCTCGCGCTTCGTCACCGGCATCGAGATCCACCCCGGCGCCAGGATCGGCCGGCGGCTGTTCATCGACCACGGCATGGGCGTGGTGATCGGCGAGACGGCGGAGGTCGGCGACGACGTGCTGATCTACCACGGCGTCACCCTGGGCGGCCTGAGCCTCGACGCTTCCGGGCACGGCGGCAAGCGACACCCGACGGTGGGCGACGGCGCGGCGATCGGCGCCGGCGCGCAGGTGCTGGGGCCGATCACGGTGGGCGCCGGGGCGCGGATCGGCGCCAACGCGGTGGTGGTGGGCGACGTGCCGGCGGGCGCGAGCGTGGTCGGCATCCCGGCGCGGCCGCCGGGGGAGAACCGGGTGATGCCCGCGCCGCCCTTCGCCGGCGGCGCCTCGCCCGGCTACGGCCTGGGCGAGAAGCCTTGCGACCCGGTGGGCGAGGAGATGGCCGTGTTGCGCGCCGAGGTGGCGAACCTCAGGGCCGAGATGGCGGAGCTGCGGCGGCGCAGCGCTGCGAACGACGTGCGCGCGGCGGAGTAGCGGCGGTGGGGGAGGGGGCGAAGACCTCCTCCGACTCGCTGCCTTGTCCGTTCTGGTCGGCCGCTTCGGATGCGGAGGGCGCGGTTCGGGCGTCGGCGCGGGGCGGTGTGCCCTTTCCGTCGTGGCGGGGTGAGCGTTTCCGCCCCTTTTCCGACCGGCTCGACCAACCAAGTGACCCGCCTCAGGGAAAGAGGAGACACCGCGCATGGCCACCATCCACCGCACGGCCAAGGCTGCTTGGCAGGGCACCGGCAAGGAGGGCACGGGCCAGCTTTCCACGCAGAGCGGCGTGCTGAAGGACGCCCGTTACGGCTTCCAGACCCGCTTCGCCGACGGGCCGGGCACCAACCCGGAGGAGCTGATCGCCGCGGCGCACGCGGGCTGCTTCACCATGGCGCTGGCCTTCCAGCTCCAGGGCGCGGGCCACACGCCGGAGAGCCTGAACACCGAGGCGCGGGTTTCCATGGAGCAGGAGGGGAGCGGCTGGGCGATCAAGGCCGTCGCGCTCAAGCTGCAGGCCAAGGTGCCCGGGTGTGGCCCGGACGAGTTCCACAAGCTGGCCGAGGCGGCCAAGGCGAACTGCCCGGTGTCCAAGGTGCTGAACGCCGCCATCACGCTCGACGCCACGCTGGGCTGATCGGCGGGCGACAGGGAGGGACCGGGTCCGGCGCGGCCCGGCCCCTCCCAGGCCGCGTCAGCTATCGAGGGTGATGTTGTTGTCCCGGATCACCCGGCCCCACTTGGTGACTTCGGCGTTGAGGAAGCGGCGGCACCGTTCCGGGCCGCCCGCCGCCACGTCCGCGCCCTGCTCCTCGATGCGGCCGCGGATCTCGGGCGTGGACAGGACCTGTTGCATGGCGTCGTTCATGCGCCGGAGGATCGGCTCGGGCGTGCCGGCGCGACCGAGCATGGCCCACCAGGTCGGCGCCTCGAAGTCGGCGAAGCCCTGCTGGGCGAAGCTCTTCACGCCGGGCACGTGGCGCGTCTCGACGGCGGTGGTGACTCCGAGCGGGCGCAGCGCGCCGGATTTGATGTGCTGGCTGATGATGACGACGTTGGACATGAACAGCGGCACTTGGCCGGACAGGGCGTCCTGCAAGGCGGGCCCGCCGCCACGGTAAGGCACGTGCGTCAGTTTGAAGTCGCCCTGCTGCTGCAACAGCGTCGTCGAGACGTGCGCGAGGCCGCCGATGCCCGAACTCGCGTAGCTGATCGTGTCCGGCGCCGCCTTGGCGGCTGAGACGACCTCCTGGAAGCTTTTCCAAGGGGTGCTCTGGTGGGCGACCATGGCCAGGGGGCCGGTTGCGACCAAGCTGACCGGGGCGAAGGCCTGCATGAGGCGGTAGGACAGGCGCATCACCGTCTGGTTGGTCGCCTCGTTGTCGTAGGCGAGCAACCAAGTATGGCCGTCCGGCGCGGAGCGCGCCGCTTCGGTCGCGCCCACGGAACCGGACCCGCCGCCCCGATTCTCGATGACGATCGGGCGCCCCAGCACCTCGGAGAGCTTCGGCTGGATGATGCGGGCCATGGTGTCGGTCGAACCGCCCGGCGGGAAGGGCACGATGAGGCGGAGCGGGCGCTCCGGCCACGCGGCGTTCTGTGCACGCAGGACGGAGGGCGCGGCGAGGGCGGCGGCGGTCAACCCGAGGACCTGACGGCGGCGCATAGGAACCCCTGCGGAATGAAGTCCCCGGACGATGCCGTGGCCGCCTATGCCGCGTCAACTTGAAAGCGAATTCGTCTAGTAGCTTTCTACAATGTTTCAGTTTAGGGAGAACACGGAGCCAGTGGTCGGGGCAGCAGGGCCTTGGCGCCCCGCTGCCGCACGCCGTCTTCAGACCTCCAGGAAGCTCCGCAGCCGCCGGCCGCGGGTGCCGTTCTGGAGCTTGCGGAGCGCCTTGGCCTCGATCTGCCGGATGCGCTCGCGCGTCACGTTGAAGGTGCGGCCCACCTCCTCCAGCGTGTGGTCGGTGTTCATGCCGATGCCGAAGCGCATCCGCAGGATGCGCTCCTCGCGCGGCGTAAGGTCGGCCAGCACCTTGGAGGCGGCCTCTCGCAGGTTGGTCTGCGCCACCGCGTCGAAGGGCATCACCGCGTTGCGGTCCTCGATCAGGTCGCCGAGGCGGCCTTCCTCCTCGTCGCCGATCGGCGCTTCGAGGCTGACCGGCTCGCGCACCAGGCGCTGCACCGTCCGCACCTTGTCGAGCGGCATGCCGAGCTTGTCAGCCAGCTCCTCCGGCGTCGGCTCGCGGCCGCTCTCCTGCGCCAGGCGCCGGCCGATGCGCGCCACCTTCACCACCGTTTCCGTCATGTGGACGGGCACGCGGATGGTGCGCGCCTGGTCGGCGATGGAGCGGGTGATGGCCTGCCGGATCCACCAGGTCGCGTAGGTGGAGAACTTGAAGCCGCGGCGCCAGTCGAACTTGTCGACCGCGCGCATCAGGCCGATGTTGCCCTCCTGGATCAGGTCGCCGAACATCAGACCGCGGTTGCGGTACTTCTTGGCGATGTGGACGACGAGGCGCAGGTTGGCGCGCGTCATCTCCTCCTTGGCGCGGCGCATCTCGCGCTCACCGCGGCTGACTTCGGTGTGGACGCGGCGCAGTTCCGGCGCCGGCAGGCAAGCATCGCTCTCCAGCTTGGCGACCTCGGCGCGCACCTCCTCCAAGCCGCTCCGCAGCGTGTTGAGGCGGGCTTGCGTTTGGCGACGCACCTTGGCGGCGGCCTTCGCCATCCGCTCCACGGCCTCTTCGCTGCCGTCCCAGAGCGACAGGAATTCCTCGCGCGCCATGTTGGCGGCGAGCGCGAGGCGCAGCGCCCTGCCGTCCAGCGCCACCAAGCGGCGGTTGGCCGCGCGCAGGTTGCCGACCAGCTCCTCCGTGCGGGCGGGGCGGAGGCGCAGGTCCTTGACCAGACGCGCCAACTCTTGCCGGCCGGCGTGGCGGGCACCCTGGTTCTTGAGACGGCGCAGCTTCTTGCCGGCGTCCAGCGCGGCGGCGAAGGCGGCCAGCGTTTCGGGCTTCAGGCGCTCTTCCAGCGTGGTGTGCGGCGCGTCGGGGGCGGCGGCCTCGCCCTCGTCGTCGTCGCGGCCCACGGGGGCGTCGGCGGCCATCGCCTCCAGCTCGATCACCTCGCGCAACGGCAAGCGGCCCTGCGCCACGGCGTCGCGCCACGCGGTGAGCGTGTTGAGGGTCATCGGGCTTTCGCCGAGCGCCGCCAGCATGGTGTCCCGGCCGGCCTCGATGCGTTGGGCGACGGCGATCTCGCCTTCGCGAGTCAGCAACGCGGCGTTGCCCATTTCGCGCAGGAAGATCCGGACCGGGTCGTCGGTGCGGCCGAGCAGGGCGGTGTCGACGGCGGTGGCGCCGGACTCGTCCTCCTCCTCGACGCGCGCCACGGAGGCGGCGGCATTGGGCACCTCGTCGTCGGCCGCTTGGTCGCGCTCGGCCTCGACTACGTCGATGCTCAACTCCTCCAGCACGCCGGAGCCCTCGTCGATGTCTTCTTGCGAGACTTGGCCGGGCGGCAGCGCGGCTTCGAACTCGTCGCGCGTCACGCGTCCGCGGGCACGGCCTCGCGCCAGCAGCTCGGCGAAAGCCGGCCAGCGCACCTCCAAGGGAAGCGTTTCCGCGTCCCCGGTCCGTTCCGTGGCTCCATACGTGAACATGCCATCCATCCGCCGACCCGCTCCCGCTTCTGGGCCCGGACTCCGGACGAACTCCCCCTCACCACGACGGCCAAAAGCCCGCGGGGGCGGGCTTGCCGGTTCCGTCCGGTAGAGGGGAGCGCGCCGCCGGGCGCGTCATCCCACATTAATAAACCTACATGGCCCCGCCGGACACCCACTTTCGGCGCCGCGAGCAAGGTTTGTTGGCTTAACTCAATAAGTTGGTGCGGCTTCCTGCCAACCACAACCCCAGATGCGCGATTCGCCTGCGAATGCTTTCTACGCTCCTGACGCCGGGTTCCAGGCGCACCAATTATCAACAGAGCGCAGGAGGCGGACATGGGTTCTGAGAAGAACGCGGGGCAAATTGAAACGGCGACTCTGGGCGGCGGGTGCTTCTGGTGCCTGGACGCGGTCTACCGCGGCCTGAAAGGCGTACGCCGGGTCGTTTCGGGCTACGCCGGCGGGCACCTGCCCAGCCCGACCTACGAGCAGGTCTGCGGCAAGGGGACCGGCCACGCCGAGGTGGTGCAGGTGGAGTTCGACCCGGCGGAGCTTTCCTTCGCTGACCTGCTGCGGGTGTTCTTCACCATCCACGACCCGACCACGAAGGACCGGCAGGGCGCCGACGTGGGGCCGCAGTACCGATCGGTGGTCCTGTTCCATTCGGAGGAGCAGAAGCGCACCGCCGAAGCGGTGATGGCCGAGGTCGCCCGGGCCGGGGTCTGGGACGGGGCGCCCGTGACGGAGCTCGTGCCCTTCACCGAGTTCTTCCCGGCCGAGCCCGAGCACCAGGACTATTTCGCCCGCAATCCTTGGAGCGGTTATTGCCGAGCGGTGGTCGCGCCCAAGGTGCAAAAATTCCGCAAGACATTCGCCGACCGCGTGAAGCGGCCGGCGGCCTGACACGGGGAGACCGGACGCATGGCCTTCTTCAAGCGCGAAACCGCCGCGCCCGCCGAGACCTACGAGGTGCAGAAGCCGGAGGACGAGTGGCGCCGGGAACTGTCGCCCGAGCAGTTCCGCGTGCTGCGCGGGCACGGCACGGAGCGGCCGGGCTCCAGCCCGCTCAACGGGGAGAAGCGCCCTGGCACCTTCCTTTGCGCCGGTTGCGGGCAGGCGCTGTTCGACGCCGGCGCCAAGTACGAGAGCGGCACCGGCTGGCCTAGCTTCTACGCGCCCATCGGGGAAGGCGCGGTCGGTACCCAGACCGACCGCAGCTTGTTCATGACGCGCACGGAGGTCCATTGCGCCCGTTGCGGCGGGCACCTCGGCCACGTCTTTCCGGACGGGCCGAAGCCCACAGGCCAGCGGTACTGCATGAACGGCGCGGCGATGCGATTCGAGCCGCAGGAGGGCTGACCGCCTGGACGGCGACGCCGTGCGGGAGGCCGGGGCCTTCCCCGTCTCCGCCGGCGTGCTGTTCGGCCTGGGCCCGGGCGGATTCGTGCTGCAATGGCACCACATGCTGGCCAGCGCCGGTTAGCCGGCCGACGGCGTGGCCGACCTCGAAACCGGCACCCTCGCGGACAGCCTTTCCACGCCAGCACCTACGCCTTCGTCCCCGCGGACCTCGCCGTGGCGGGGCGCGCGGCTGGCGCGCCTGGGCCGGCCGGGCGAGCTGCTGAAGGGCTTCGGCCTGTTCAACTCAGCGGAAGGCGCGGTGGACCGCCACCTGCCCGGTATCCACCGCGTCAGCGAGGCCGTGCCGCTCTACCAGCGGGTTCACTGGGACAGCGGCCCGTTCCTTTGAGGCGCCGCCATGCTCCCCGGCGGCCGGTTCCTGCCGTGGGCGGGCAAGGGGGAACGTCCGTTGCCGGGGCCGCCGCGCCTGGGCACCGTTGAGCCGCGGCCCTAGCCTGCGCCGGTTCACCACCGGCGAGGAGGCTTTGAAACGATGCTGCCGTGCCAGCGGGCGCTGTTCGATATCCCGCGCGATGTTTGCTACCTGAACGCCGCCGGCTGGAGCCCGCTGCCCTTGGCCGTGCAGCAGGCCGGGCGCGCGGGCGTTGCGCGCAAGGGACGCCCTTGGGAGTTGGCGCCGGACTTCGCCGCCGCGCAACACGAGCGCGCCCGCGCGGCGGCGGCCCGGCTCATCGGTGCCGACCCCGGCGATGTCGCCCTCGTCCCGTCGGTGGGCTACGGCGTGGCCACGGCCGGCAAGGCGCTCGGCCCGCTCCCTGCCGGCTCGCGCGCGCTGGTGCTGGAGGACGACCATTCCTCGCCGGTGCTGGAGTGGCTGACACGCGCCCCCGCGGAGGGCTTCGCCGTGGAAACGGTGCGGCGGCCCGGCGACGGAGACTGGGCCGCGGCGTTGCTGGACGCCATCGAGCGGCCAGGCGCGCCGCCGGTGGCCGTCGCTTCCGTGTCGTCCGTGCACTGGTCGGACGGCGGGACGCTGGCGCTGGAAGGCGTTTCCCAGGCGTTGCGCGCGCGGGGCGCGGCGCTGGTGGTGGACGCGACCCACGCGGCCGGCGTGGTGCCGACGGACGTGGCGGCGCTCGATCCCGACTTCCTGGCGTTCCCCACCTACAAGTGGACGCTCGGGCCTTACGGACGCGCCTTCCTCTACGTGGCCAAGCGTCGGCAGGGGGAAGGGGCCTTGCCGCTGGAGCAGACGGCGCACGGCCGGCGGGGCGTCGCGGCCGACCGGGTGCCGTACCTGCGCGACCTGTCCTTCGCGCCCGGCGCGCGCCGCTTCGACATGGGCGAGCGCGACCACTTCGTTTCGTTGGAAATGGCCGCGGTGGGCATGGAGATGATGGCGGCCTGGGGCGCCGATGCCATCGCGGCGCGGCTGCGGGCGCTGACGGACCGAATGGCGAAAGGGCTGAACGACGCGACGGGCGGCGGCGGCGTGCGGCTGGCGGTCGCGGAGCCGCGGCTGCGGGCGCCGCACCTCCTGTGCCTGGAACTGCCGGCAGGGATGCCCGAAGGGCTGGTGGAGCGGCTGGCCGCGGAAAACGTCCACGTCGCCGCGCGCGTGGGCCGCGTGCGCGTCAGCCCGCACGTTTACAACGACGAAGGGGACGTGGACCGGTTCGTCGCGGCGTTGCGGAGGCTGTTACAGTAGGCGGGCCGAACCGCCCCGCGGCGCGGCAGGACGGCGGGGGACGGCCATCCCGCCGCGTGCGCCGGCGGCCGGCCACCGCCGGGCGCGATCGGAGCGGTCGCGCTCAAAGGCACCAAGCCGCGAACACGACGACCCAGAACAAAATCGATGACGCCAGGCCGACGAGGATCCCCTTCGCCGGGGCCAGTCCGTCGACGCCGCCCGGCTCCCGGTCGAAGCGGCCGCTGTCGTGGTGCTCGCCTGGCAGGGTCCCCTCCGCGGCTACAAACGGCATCGCCACACGATGGCCCGAGCTCACTAACAACTTTATGGCGATAACCCGCCGAATAATCAACCACAGGGCGGCAAACACGTATGGTTCTATGAAGATGTAACTAGGTTGTGTTTCACAATAGCCTTAATTGCGTTCCAACAATGCATGGCGGACAAACCGGGCGTGTGGTCTCTGCGGCTGCTTGCGTTTGCGACTCGATCAGGGTCCGGATGAACAAAAAGCAAGAAACCAAGTCTTGAGTTCTTGGGACGATCGTTTCGGGTGTAGTAAGCCGCTGCAGGCCGCCTTTGGCGGTGCCGGCGATGGAGCGGGAGCGTGATGCACGTGCGGAACTTGGCGTTCGACAGCCCGCAACCACCGCCGGAGGCGCTTAGCGGCCCGGAGCGGCGCCACGGCGGCGTTTGGTCAGTCGTGCTGCGCCCGGCGTCGAAGCGCGCGATGGACATCGCCCTGTCCGCTGCGATGCTCCTCGTCCTGTTGCCGGTGTTCCTGGCGATCAGCGCTATCGTTGCGGCCGATGGCGGGCCCGCCTTCTACTCCCACAAGCGCGTCGGGCGGGGCGGCCGGACCTTCGGCTGCCTCAAGTTCCGCAGCATGCGCACCGACGCCGACCGGCTCCTCGCCGAGCTCCTGGCCCGCGACCCTTCGGCCCGTGCCGAATGGGAGGCCACGCGCAAGCTACGCCGGGACCCGCGCGTGACGCCGATCGGGCGCTTGCTCCGCGCCACGTCGCTGGACGAGCTGCCGCAGCTCCTCAACGTGCTCCGGGGCGACATGAGCCTCGTCGGTCCGCGTCCGGTCGTCCAAGAGGAACTGGACCAGCACTACGCGCCGGCGGCGGCCACCGCCGACTACCTCTCGGTCCGCCCAGGCGTCACCGGCCCCTGGCAGGTGAGCGGCCGCTCCGACGTGGACTACCGCCAACGCGTCGCGCTCGACTCGCAATACGCGCGGAATCCTTCGCTGCGCAAAGACATCATGCTCCTGGCCCTCACCGTGATCGTGGTGCTGCGCTGCCGGGGTGCTTACTAGCGGTCCGGCGGAGCACGGGCCGGCTCCAGGCTGACCACGGTCAGCCCGCAACGGGTCTGAACGCCTTGGCGGGCGCGCCGGTCGACCAGCCGGCACCGACTGGGTCGGGCCTGGGCGGCGCCACCGCTTCAGGCCCCGCGGCGCGGCTCGCGCTGGGAGAAGAGCCTGACATAGGCGCTGCCGGTCCCGGCGAACGACCCGCGCGAGAGCTTGCCCGGGAAGCCCGCGTTCGAATCCCAGTAGGTCTGGTACAGGACGTCGTGGTCGTCGAACCACGCCTTGACCCGTTCGAGGATCGGCTCGGCGTTGTCGGTCGTGACGCCCCACTCGGAGTACGCGGTCGGCTTGCCGCGCCCCGCCGCGAAATCCTGGTGCCACCGGAGGCCGTGGTCCCCGCTGAGCATCTTGTCCCAGGCTTCCAGCGGGTCCGGCGACGTGTATTGCAGGTGCCAGTAGAAATCCATGCCCACGACGTCGACATGGGCATCCCCCGGGTAGCAGCGTTCCGGATCGGTTTTGCTGGCGCCCATGTTGACGTTCCACTCGAAGCGGAACCTGTTCGACACCGAGCGGAAGCTGTCGACGAACTGCCTGAACGCGTTGACGAAAGCCCGTTCCCGGCCCGCCGCGGACCACGGGAACCAATCGCCGTTGAACTCCCAGCCGGTGCGGATGAACACGCGGTCGTCTTGCGGCCGAAACGCCGCGAGCTTCCGGGCGGCCCTCTTGTAGACGGCGTTGTGGATGCCGTTCGCGGCGTCGTCGAGGGCGCGCCGGTCCCTGGCGGGGACCAGGGGCACCGACCAGAACACCGGCCGGTCGATCCGCGACCATAGCTCGATGAACCAGCCGGGGTCCCCGATCTCGGCCCAACCGGTCCCGCCGGTGAAGCCGAGGACGCCGTCGACCTCCCGTCCGAGCCACTGTTCGAAAGCCGGGACGTCCTCCAGGGTGTTGCCGACGAACACGCCGAGCAAGGGCGGCTTCTTGTCGGTCGTCGCGCGTCCCCCCGCGGCGTCCGGCGACCGCGGTTGCGAGCCGGCGCTGCGGAGCGGGGCGGCCGCCCCCGCCAGCGCGAGCCCGATCGCTTGGCGACGGGTGGTGTCGCGCTCCGCATCCGTCATCGTCCCCTCCCGTCGCAAGCCTTCCGCCCAGGGCAGCAGCCCTGCCTCACGAGCGAGTACCCGGTCCCACCCGGACATGGCAGCTTAGCCCTTCATGCCCTTCCCGCCGACGGGGGCACCCGCGCGATGCGCACGGGCCGGTCCGCACCAATCGATCAGGTGCCGCCGCATGGCGGGGGCGGCCGCGGGAGGCGGGCGGCTCGTCCTGGGCCGCGAAGCGCTCAAAGGCTGAAACATTTCATAATAGCACAGCTTACAATCTCGATCAAGAAACGATTCCGCGTGCCCGCAAAGGTGAAATAATGTATAACCTACGGTAGATGAAACCTTAATGTTATCACCGTAGGAGAGAACGCCTCATGACCAAGCTCGGTGTGTTCATCGGCAACCTTCCCGCGGACCTGAAGCAGTTCGAGGGCTGGCTCGGCAAGCCGGTGGACGGCGTCCTCGGTTTCACCGGCAGCCAGAGCTGGGGCGACGCGGATCCGGGGTGGCAGCTCACCTCCGGCTTCCTCGGCGGCACCGGGCGGCACATCAACTGGTCGATCCCGGCCTGGCCCGACAGCGGGGGCGTCGGCGCCATGCGCGAGGTCGCCAACGGGCAGCACCGCGACAAGCACACGGACTGGGCGCAGAAGATCCTCGCGTCGCGTTCGGGCGACGGCGACCCGATCTACGTCCGCACCACCTGGGAACTGGGCGGCGAGTGGTTCCCCTGGACCGGCCACGCCAAGGAGGACCCGGAGGCCTACAAGAAGGCGTTCGGGCAGTTCGCCGACGCCTTCCACGACGTTTCGCCGCGCTTCAAGATCGTTTGGGACTTCGTGCCCGACCGCGGCGAGGTGACGCAGTGGTACCCGGGCGACGAGGCCGTGGACGTGATCTCGCAGGACGTCTACTGGCACACGCAGTACTCGGGCACCGACCCCGTCGCGGCCTTCGACCGCGCGGTCAACGGCATGAGCCGCGGCCTGGCCTGGGTGGCCGACTTCGCCGCGCAGCACGGCAAGCCGATCGCCATCAGCGAGTGGGGCGTGCCCGGCGACGGCTACGACGGCGCCAAGTACATCGAGCTGATGCAGGCGTGGATGGAGGAGCACAACGTCGTCTACGCCGACTACTGGAACAGCAAATCCGCTTACGACGGCCTCCTGTCCGACGGCGGCCCATCGGCTTCGGCGGCGAAGCTGAAGCAGATGATGCAAGAGGGCATCCAGAACGGCGGCACGGTCCCCACGCCGACCGAACCGGACCCGGCGCCGAACCCCACCACCCCGCCGGCCAAGCCGATCGACGTGTCGGTCGGCAGCGGCACCGACACGCTGGTGCTGAAGATCAGCCAGGACGCCTACCAGGGCGACGCGCAGTACACGGTCTCCGTCGACGGCAAGCAGATCGGCGGCACGCTGACCGCCAAGGCGTCCCACGCCACGGGCGACTCCGACACCGTCACGGTGAAGGGCGACTGGGCGGCCGGGGCGCACACCGTCACCGTCACCTTCCTCAACGACGCCTACGGCGGCGCCGCCACGGCCGACCGCAACCTCTACCTCGACGCCGCCACGTACAACGGCACGGCGGTGCCCGGCGCGGTGAAGGCGCTGCTGGCCAGCGGCGGCGCCGGCTTCTCCTTCACCGAAGCGAGCGCGCCGTCGACGCCGCCGCCGGCGACGGGGACCGCTTCGAACATCGCCGTCGGCACCGGTTCCGACTCGCTGGTGCTGAAGATCTCGCAGGACGCCTTCAACGGCAACGCGCAGTACACGGTTTCCGTCGACGGCAAGCAGATCGGCGGCACGCTGACGGCCACCGCGCTCCACGGCAGCGGGAAGTCCGACACTGTCACGGTGAAGGGGGACTGGGCCTCGGGGAAGCACGACGTCGTCGTCACCTTCCTCAACGACGATTGGGGCGGCTCGGCCGCGGCCGACCGCAACCTCTACGTCGACAGCGCCAGCTACAACGGCGCGGCGGTGGCCAACGCGGCGCGCGACCTGATGGGCAACGGCGGCGCGGGCTTCTCCTTCACCGAGGCGGCCGCGACCACCGGGAACCTCGACTTGGCGGGCACGTCCGGCGCCGACGCCCTGGCGGGCGGGGCCGGGGCGGACCGGCTGCGCGGCCTGGGCGGCAACGACACGCTCTCGGGCGGGGGCGGCAACGACGCGCTGAACGGCGGCGCCGGCGCCGACAGGCTGGACGGCGGCGCCGGCAACGACTACCTGCTCGGCGGCGCCGGGGCGGACGTGCTCACCGGCGGCGCCGGCGGCGACCGCTTCGCCTTCCTGTCGGCGGGCGAGGGCGGCGACACCATCGCCGACTTCGGCCTCGCGGAGGGCGACCGCCTCGACCTGCGCGGCGTGTTCGCCGCCACCGGCCAGAACTACGCCAAGCTGGCGGCCGGCGGCTTCGCCAAGGCGAGCGCCGTGTCCGGCGGCGTGCTGGTCTCGGTGGACGCCGACGGCGGCGGCGACGGCTACGCCGCCCTGGTCACCCTGAAGGGCCTGACCCTCGCCAGCCTCGGGAACGACTTCCTGATCGCCTGACCGCCGCGAGCGGTCGGGCGGATGGGGCGGCGCGCGGCGGGTCCGCGCGCCGCCCCGATGCTTGTGAGGTCAGGCGCTGGAGTGGAGCGCCTGGGCCGGGGCGAGCGCCGGGGGCGGCGTGAAGGGCGGCGGCGCCACGAGATCCGGCTTCGCCGCGCCGAGAAGCCTGCGGAGAGAGCGGAAGCTTTCGGGCATGGCGAGCAGGCCGAGGACGTAGAGCGTCCTCGCCCAGCCCTCCGGACGGGGGTAGTGCCGCGACCGGAAGATGCGCCACGCGGCGCCGCGGCGGCGCACCAGCGCGTTCTCGATCACCGCGGCCCGCGCGATCTGCGAGAGCATCCACTCGCGCGCCCGCTCCTCGTCCGGCGCCAGGCCTTCCATCCGCTCCACCGCGTCGTAGAACTTCCAGCAGGTGTCGGGCTCGTTGAAGCGTTGGCTGGTGTTGACCATGCGGTACTGGGAGACCGTCCGGTCGATGAACGCGAAGGCGCCGGAGCCGCGGTAGGCTTCCGCGAGGCGGATGCCGAAGTCGGTGTCTTGCGCGAGGCCGATCTCCTCGCGGCTGCGATAGCCGACCCGGCGCGCGGCCTCGGCGTCTACCAGGAAGCCGTTGGGCGGTACGTGGCGCCAGAACGCGCAGGTGAGGAGGTCGCGGCGCAGCCCCGTCTGGTCCCGGGTGCGCTTCGCGTTGGCGTTGTCGCGCTCGGTCTCCTCCGGGATGAGTTCGCCGCGCTCGTCCGTGACTTCCAGCAGGCCGTACGAGATCACGACGTCGGGCGACAGCTCGAAACCCGCGTTGAGCGCGCTCACCGCGCCGGGCAGCAGGGCGTCGTCGTCGTGCAGGAGCAGGATGCGCCGCCCCCTCGCCTTGTCGAAGAGCTTCTGCACGCTGCGGACCGGCCCCAGCGACCCCTCGTTCCTCCAGTACCGGAGCGTGACGCCCGGCGGCGGCGTGATCTGCCGCACCAGCCGCCCGGTCTGGTCGTCTGGGGAGTTGTCGGAAATGTCGATCTCGAGGGGCCGGTGATCCTGCATGAAGCAGGTCTGCAGGCACGACAGGAGCAGCGACGGACGCCGGTAAGTCGGGATGCTGATGGTGATGAGTTCATCCATGGCAGCGGGTCCGGAGGTGCGCGTTGATCATGCCGCGTTCTCAACCATCCGGACGCGGCTTGCGAGCCAAAACCACCGGAGGGCGACGTACCGCCGTTCAAACACCCGCGAGTTCGATCTAACGCAGGAATGAAGGCGCCGTTCATCCGTTGCGCGGGACGCTGCAGCCGAAGGCGGGCGTCAAGCGGGACGAGCCTGCGCTGGCTCCGCCCCGCGTCCCTTCCGACGCCCGCCACTGTGACGGCAGTTGGCGCTGGGCCCCCGATCAGGCGTGGTCCGGCGCCCTAGGCCGCAACCGCGCGACCGACGTGATCAGGAGGATCGGGAACAGGATCGGCGCGAACTGCGAGTACGCGCCCGTGAACAGGAACAGCACCATCGCGGGCATCATGAGCGCCGACTGGCGCGGGGTGCGGTCGGCCGCCAGGAACAGCGCGAGGTAGGCGACGAGCCCAGGCAGCCCGTACTCGACCACGATCTTCAGCGGCGTGTTGATGTTGTAGGCGTAGGAGAGCTGCGTGTAGAGCCTCTCCGATGCGCCGGCCCCGCCGCCGATGAGCAGCGACAGCGGCGTTTCGTCCAGGACGTCGGCCAATGCCCAGAACGGCGTGACGAACCGGAGGTGCCCGCTGCTGCCCGGCGACGAAAACTCGCCGGCGCGGTTGACGAAGTAGTTGAACAGGTCGGGCTGGGTCAACGCGAGCACGCCCAGCGCGAAGGTGGGGACCACCAGGGCGACGATCCCGATCACGGCCCCGCGCGGGCCCATGCTGATGACCGCGCCGACGACGAACGCCCCCAGCACCATCCAACCCGTGCCGGAAATCGCCACGATGAGGCTGAGCGCATAGACTGCGAGGTGGCGCATCCGACGGAAGTAGACGAGCTCTATGCAGAGCCCCATCGCCGCCATCTGCGAGTAGATGGAAGCTTCGACCAGGAAGAAGCCGTTGGATTTGATCACCGTGCTGGCGCCGGCCGTCTGCACGGTGTTGTAGAAGACGTACTCTTGCGTGAACTTGATCGGGAAGCCGTAATCCGAGAAGGCGAACACGGAAACGCCGGCGAACTGCGCGAAGAATTGCAGTATGCCGGCCACGCCTATGAAGAAGATCCAGCGGTTGATCGCTCGGAAGAAGCGCTCCTCGTCCACCGGCTCGCGGAAGGCGAGCAGCGCGAAGGAGCTCAGCAGCAGGAACTGCGCCAGCGAAGTCCAACTGATCGCCGCGAGGCGCGCCGTGCTCCCCGCCATGGACACGATGGAACTGAGGCAGCCCATGACGGCGATGACCAGCAGCGCGACGACGCGGCGGCGGTCGAACACGAGGACGCCGCTGACCATCCAGTAGGCCCCGCACAACAAGCCGATCGGGGCGACGACGCTGAGCGGCAGCTCGCCTATCGGGATCGCGAAGCGCTGGAGCAGCAACGACGCCAGCAGGACCCAGACCGTGAAGCGGATCGCCCCATCGGCTGCGGCGGCGCTCCCCGGCGCGGCCGACGCGACGGGGTGGGCCGCCGCCACGCCGTCGAGGGCCCTGCGGACCGCGGCGTTCGGAGGGGGCCGCCTTCCGGACGCGCCGACGAACTGACTCATGCGGGGCCTCCAACCGACGCGCGGCCCGTCCGGGGCGCCCTCCCGGCCGGCGGGCGGGGGTGGCGGGAGGCGCTAGCGGCCACGGAACACGACCGAACCGACCATGGAAACGAGCCGGCGCGCGACGTCGCGCCTGGCCAGCGCGAGCAGCGCGGCGTAGACCGCCGCACCAAACGCGACGAGGACGGCGAGGCGCACCGGGCCCGGCAGGGAAGCCGGCAGCATCGCGCCGAGCGCCACCACGGCCCCCGCCATCGCCCCGGCCACGAGCGCGATCGAGGGGAGCCCGCGGTTCTGCGTCTTGATGCCGAGGCCGCTCGCGCGCCGCAGCATCCAAGCGTCCACCGGCCACGCGAGCAGGGACCTGAGGACCCAGGCGGCGGCCGCTACGCCGGCCGACGCGGCGCCCAGCAGAGGCCAAGCGAGCACGACGGCGGCTTCCACGAACTGGCCGGGCAGCGGGTAGAGCGGCCGCCCGAGCGCCGAAACCGCCGCCCAGGCGTAGAGCCGGACGAGGTGGATCATGGCAACGCCGCACAGCGCCACCACGACGGGCGTGGCTTCGAGCCACTTCGGCCCGAACACGACGGCCACCACCTCCGGCGCCACGGCGGCTAGGCCGGCGAAGATTGGGAAGCCGATGGCGCAGGTGGTTTCGGCGGCCCCGGCGAAGGCGCGCCGCAGCACGCGCGGGGCCTCGCCGAGCCGCGAGAAAAGGGGGAAGACCACCCGCCAAATGGCCGTCGTCGCCACGTCGCGCAGCACGTCCACGGCGCGGAAGGCGAGGTTGAAGTACCCGGCCGCGTGCGTCCCGAGCACCACGCCGACCTGGAGCATGAACAAGCGCGGCATGACCATGATCACCGCGTTGGTCCCCAGCGCGCTGAGGCCGTAGCCGAACAGGTCGCGGAACTCCTGCCGCCCGAAGCCGAACCGCGGCCGCTCGGGGGTGGCCGCCCAGAGCAGCACGGCCGGGAGCGCGACGGCGAGGACCTGCTGGGCCACGGGGGCCCACATCCCGCCGCCGAACAGGGCGATGGCGACCGCGGTGGCGCCGCCGACGAAGCGCCCGGCGAAGGAGCAGACCGCGAGGTCGCGGAAGCGGAATTCGCGCCTGTTACGGGCGATCAACGCCCCGGCCAAGCCCGATGCGGGCAGGCTCAGGCTCATCCAGCCCAGTGCGGCGGCCGCTTGCGGGTCGCCCACGGCGGCGCCGACCAGGTCGGCGCACAACCAGCAGAGGGCGCACAGCCCGACGCCCAGCCCGAGCGACACGGTGAAGGCGGTGTCGAAATGCCGCGTCCCGGCGTCGCGCCGCTGGACCAGCGCGTCCTGGAAGAGCATCTCTACCGGCAATGTGAGGAGGGAGACCAGGCTGAACGCCAGCGCGGCGCTGCCGAGTTCGGCGGGCGCGAGCTGGTGGGCGAAGACCACGAGGGTGACGAGCGAAACGGCCGTCATTCCGCCGCTTTCCAGGACGGTCCAAGCCATGGAGGCCGCCGTGCCGCGGCGGTCCGTCCGGGGGGCGGTGGTTCCGGCCGGCGGGGCCGCCGCGGGCCGGGTGCGTGGCTTCCGCCACCCGCGGGCGGCGGCGGCGCCACCCATGCGAAGGGATGTGTCCGTCATGGGTGGCGCGGGCCGATGTCCTGAAGAGCTCGGGTGGGTCGCCGCGAGATCGCATACGAAATCCGCGCGCGGACCGCGTGCATCGCGGTGGCTATGTGCCTAGCAGGCAAGTCCGGCTGGCGCTCGGCAATTTTTCTTGTTCGCCGCTCGCGGGATTTCGTGTGTCCGTTCTACACTGGGTTAAGCGATAATCGACCCACGACTGGCAGCGTTCCAGGGGAGTTTCGGAGTGTCACACGGACGGTTGGAGCACGGCTCGGCCCCTGGCATACCGGCCGCGCCGGGCGGGGCGCCGGGCGAGGTGCCGGGTGCCGATGGCGGCTTGGGCATGGTGGTGCCCACGCGCAACCGCGCCCACACCTTGCGCGTGGTGGCGCCCAGCTTCTACGCCCAGGAAGGGGTGGAGGAAATCGTCTTCGTGGACGACGGCAGCACGGACGACACCCAAGCGGTGCTGGCCGACCTCGCGGCGCGCCACCCCGGGGTGCGCACGGTGGTGTTGCGCAACGCCGAACGGCAAGGCGCTTCGGCGTGCCGGAACAGCGGGGTGGAGGCGCTGCGCGGCCGGTACGTCCTGTTTTGCGACGACGACGAGATGCTGGAGGCCGGATACGCCCGCACCTGCCTGCGCAAGCTGATCGAGCAAGGCGCCGGGGCGGTTTCCGGTCGTCGCGTGTACATGCTGGAAGGCGAAACGCCCGAAGCCGCCCTACGGCGTTTCGGGATGGGCATGCGGACGTCGGCGCCGTTCCGCTTTTGGCTGTGCGAGGTCGTCAATGGCGCGCGCTTCCAAGGGGACAAGGAACTTCCGTTCACCAATGCCGTGATCGTCACCCGGACGGAACTCGTGCGCCGGTACGGCTTCGATCCCGAATACGCCAAAGGCAACGGCTACAGGGAAGAAACAGATTTCCAAATGAACCTTTTCGTCAACGGCCACAAGATAGTCGTTACGAACGACGTGCATAGCATACACTTGAGCCCTTCGCGGGTTCGCACCGGCGGCCAGCGCGGCGCGCCGGCATTGGAGCGGATCCGCTGGTCCGTGCACTACACGGGCTACTTCTATCGCAAGTATTGGGCACGATACGCCGAGCGAGCCGGGGTCCGCCTGCCCATGTCCGTCGCCCTGGCTTGCTTCGCCGCCTTCGCCGCTTACCGCGAGTTCCTCCGCCCGCCTCTTTACCGGGCCGCCATGGCCTTGTTCGCAGCGCGGCGCCGGGGAACGGCCCGGCTGGCCCACCAACCGTGACGTCGACCATGGAAGCGGTTCTGTTGCGCCCGCCCTTGTCCGCGGCGACAGGCCCCGGTCGGCGCCGGGGGCGAGACGCCGGGCGGGACGCGCGGTGATGCGCGTCGCCCTCGTCGATCCTTCGCTGTTCACCTTGCCCTACGACCGCATGCTCGCCCTCGGCTTGCGCGAGGCCGGCCACGACGTCGTCTTGCACACCCGGGCGTTGGAGCCCGCGGAGGGCGATGGCGGAGGCGTGGCGCTGGCAGCGGACTTCTACCGAGCCACCGGCGGCGCCCGCACGGCTTGGCTTCCCGAGCCCCTGCGCTTGACGCTCAAGGGGATCGACCACTTGGCGTCGATGGCCGGCTTGGTCGCCCGGCTCCGGCGCGAACGACCGGATGTGATCCATTTCCAGTGGTTGCCGCTGCCGTTCGCGGACAGGCTCTTTTTGCCCGCCCTGGCCCGCGTCGCACCGCTCGTGCTCACCGTGCATGACTCCAACCCGTTCAACGGCAACCCCGGATCACGGTTGCAGCGGATCGGCGCCACAGATTGCTTCGGCGCCTTCGACGGCATGATCGTGCATACCGAACGTTTCCGGGAACGGTTGCTGGCCCGGGGCGTGCCGGCGGAGCGTGTGACGCGCATCCCGCACGGGCTGCTGGGCGGCTCTGCCGCCGCCGATGCGCCCTCGCCGGCGCCCGCCTCGGCCGCGCCGCGGCGCCCTTCGACCTTCCTGTTGTTCGGGCAGATCAAGCCTTACAAGGGCGCGGACGTGCTGATCGAGGCGTTCGCGCGGCTGCCGGAGGCGCTCCGGGCCGAGGCGCGCCTGCGCATCGTCGGCAAGCCTTACATGGAACTCGCGCCGTTGCTCGAATTGGCAGGCGAGCGGGGCGTCGCCGGGCGGGTCGCTGTGGAGCCGCGCTTCGTGCCCGAGGAGGAGATCCCGGCGCTGTTCGGGCCCGACAGCATACCCGTCTTCCCCTACCGGGAGATCGAGGCCAGCGGCGCGCTCACCCTGGCCATCGCCCACGGAAGGCCCGTGATCGCCTCCCGCATCGGTTCTTTCGCGGAAGATCTGCAGGACGGGGCACACGGGGCGCTGGTCGCGCCCGACGACCCCGCCGCATTGGCGGCAGCCATGGAGCGGATGCTGACGGACCCCGACTTCGCGGCGCGCTGCGCAGCCAATGTCCGGGCCCTTTCCACCGCGGTGCCGTCCTGGGGCGAGATCGGGCGGAAAACGGCCGCGGTGTACGACGCGGCCCGGGCGAACCGGAAACCCGGCGGGACGCGTCCCGCGGTGGCCGCCGCCGGCCGTCGCGCCCCCGCTTGACCCCCGGCCGGGGGCGTCGGTCGCCTCCGGCGTTTCCGCTTCCCAGTCACGGTTAAACGGCCTCAATGCGCCGTCCAGATTCCGTGTTTGGCGAGGCACGGTCCACAAACAAGAGATGCGCGGTGCGGCCCCGGTCACGCGACATTGTCGCAACGGCCATCGGTCCCTCCCTTATTCTCCCGGCGACAAGCGCGTCCCTCCCATGCGCAACCGGAGCTTTCGGTGAACACCTACGCACCCTCCAGAGCCCTTTCCCTTTTGCCGACCGGCGGCGTCGAGGCGCCGGCGCTGAGGGAAGCCAACGTCCGCTCCGTGGAACAACTCGCCAAGGCGCTTTGGCGGCGGCGCCTCTTCATCGCCAGTTGCGGCATAGCCTTGGGGGTGGCCGGGTACGCGGTGACCAAGCAGTTGCCGAAGAAGTATACCGCGACCGGTCTGGTGGCGGTGGACACCCAACGCATCACGGCCGTGGGCGCCACGGGCCCCACCGACGCTGGCACCCTGATGGACCCGGCTCCGCAGGTCCGGAGCGAAACCTTGCTTCTGCGGTCGCCGGCGGTGCTGAGGAAGGTCGCGGACGAACTGGAACTCGCCGCGGACCCGGAGTTCAACGCGCTCCTCCGCCAGCCCGGGGTCCTGGACCAGGTCAAAGGCTTCGTTCGGCAGGTAGCCAACGGCGCCTTCCTCCCGGAGCAGGTCGTCGCGCGGCTCGCCGAATACGGGATTGTCCTGCCCGCGCCCGCCGAGGAGAAGGTGCTCACCCCGCGCGCTGTGCGCGAGATGGTGATGGATTCGTTGTCGGACAGCCTGGCCGTCTTCAACGACGGGCGCAGCCTCGTGATCTCGGCGAGCTTCACATCGGAGAACCCGGAACGGGCCGCGGAGGTGGTCAACCACCTGTTCGAGAGCTACCTGGGCGAGAAGCGCGAGGTGCGCGCGTCCCGGAACCGCGAGATCCTGGGCGCCCTGCAGGGTCGTCTGGAAGACGCGCGCGCGGAACTCGCGGCTGCGGAACAGCGGGTGCGGGACTTCCGGGCGAAGCACGGCCTCGTGTCCGTGCGCGCGGGGTCCGTCGCGCAGCAACAGGTGGAGGAGCTCTCCACCGCGCTCGCCCGCGCGTCCGAAGAGCGCGCGCGCATCAACTCCATCTGGGAGCGCGCGCAGAGCGGGGCCCGCGTCGGCGCCATCCCGACCGATGTCGTGGACGTGCTGGCCTCGCAGACCGTCGGCCGTTTGCGCGACCGCGAAGCCGAAGCGGTGCGCCGCTTGACCGAACTCTCGTCGCGGCTGGGGCCCAGCCACCCCGAGCGCAGGTCCGCCGAGTCGGAACTCGCCGCGGCGCGCGCCGAAACCTTTGCCGAAGCGCGGCGCATCGTCGCCTCGCTCGGCGCGCAGGCGCAGTCCGCCCGCGCCCGCGAAGCCGATCTCGCGCGCCAACTGGAGGAAGCCCGCGGCCAAGCGACGCGGTTGAGCGGGGTGCAGGCCGAGTTGCTGCAACTGGAAAAGGAGTCCGACCAGCGCCGGGCGTTGTACCAGACCTTCATGCAAAGCGTGGAGCAATCGGCGGCGGAGCCTCGCGATCCGCAAATCCTGGGTGTGCAGGTCGTGAGCTACGCGGTCGCGCCGAACGAGCCCTCCGCGCCGAGGCCCGCTCTGGCCGGCGGCATCGGCATGCTGCTCGGCTTCTGCCTGGGCGGCTTGGTCAGCGTGGCCGGCCGTCAGAACCGCGGCCCCTTCCGCGATCTCGAGGATTTGGCGCAGGAGACGCGCTTGCCGGTGCTGGCCGCGGTGCCGCGGGCGTCCGGGTGGCGCGGCCAGGCCTCGTTGCTCAACCGCATCACCGCCGAGCCGCGGGGCATGGAGGCCGAGGTGCTGCGCGGCCTCCGCGCGCAACTGCGCTTCATCGCGCCCCAGGCGACGCCGCGGAGCGTCGCCTTCGCCGCGTCCGGCCCCGGCGAGAGCGCTTCGTCCCTCGCCGCGGCCTTCGCGCGGGTGGCGGCGCTCGATGGGTTGCGGGTGCTGCTGATCGAGGGCGACCTCCAGCAGCCCTCCCTGGCGGCCGCCCTCGGCCTGCCCGAGAGCAACGGGCTCCTCGCCGCCGTCAGCCAGAGCGCGCCGTGGAACGAATCGGTGGCGCGCGACACGGTTACGCCGCTCGATCTCCTGCTCGTCACCGAGCCGCCCCCCAACGCGCGGCAATTGCTGGAGAGCGTGCGCTTCCAACAACTGCTGGCGGATGCGTGTGAAGAGTACAACCTCGTCGTCGTCAACGCGCCATCGGTGACGCTGGCGGCGGAAGCGATGGTGTTGGCGCATTGCGTGGACGCGACCGTGCTCGTGGTCGAAGCCAACGCGACGCCGCGCGACCGGGTCAAGGCGGCCGCGGAACGCCTGCTCGTGGCCTCGAACGGGCTCACGGCGGCGGTGCTGAACAAGGCGGCCGCTAAGGGTTGAGTAGGGGGAGGGAGCTGCGCCGCACCGGACCGGCCGGCCGCGCAAGGGCCGCGGCCGGCCGGCTCGGCCGGTCCGCTCTCATAGCGGGACGGCCGTCCAGAGGCCGGCAGGTCCGGCCGGGGTGATCTGCCCCCTGGCGCATTCGCTGAGGATGACGAAACGTTGCGTATGCATGACGAATGTTCAGTGGGATCATCGGCTACCGTGATGCGACCGATGTCGGGCTTGGGCCAGGAGCGTTCGAAGGTATGGCGCGATCTATGATGCAGCGGCTGCTCGCCCACATCGATTGGCCGCCCGGCCGCCGGCCGGGCTCGGCCCCGGAGCCTTCATCCTCGCCGCCGCCGGCGCCATTGCTCCCCTCCCATCCGCTCCACGCCGACGCCGACGTTACGGACGTCGAGGACGCCCGCCGCACCGCTCTCCGCAAGGCGTTCACGCCGACGCATCCGCTCCGGAGCGCGCGCCGGTTGGCGGGGCGCAGGACACAGCTCGCCCGCGTCCTGCGCGCGATGCTGGACGAGTCGGCCCACGTGGTGATGTACGCCGAGCGGGGCCGCGGCAAGACGTCGCTCATCAACCTGGTTTCGGAGGCTTTGCGCGCCCTCGCCTTCATGGTGGGCTCCTACAGCTGCGCGGCCGAGGACGATTTCGACGCGATCCTGCGCGGGTTGATGCGGAGCCTGCCGCGGTCGCTGCTCGCCGTGCCGGTGCAGCAGGGCGAGGACCGCCTCCTCGGGTGCGAGGCGGCGCTTCCGGACGGGCGGCTGCAGACGCACGACGTGCTCGGCCTCACCGGGCGGTTCACGGGCCGGCGGATGGTGCTGGTGGTGGACGAGTTCGATCGCGTCACCGACGTGGCGACGCGCACGCGCCTCGCCGACACGATCAAGCTGCTGTCCGACCGCGCCGCGCCGATCCTGTTCATCATCGTGGGCGTGTCGGACAACCTGGAAGAGCTGCTCGGACGCCATCCCTCCATCCAGCGCAACGTGGTCAGCGTGCCGTTGCCGCTGCTGACGGACACCGAAATCGAGGCGCTGCTGGAGCGGGGCGCGCAGGAGGCCGGCCTCGTGTTCCCCCCTGCGGCCCGGTACGCAATCGCCGGGCTTGCGCGGGGCGTGCCGTACATCGCCCAGTTGCTGGCGCTGCACGCCGGCTACTCGATGCTCCGGCGCGGCAGCCAGGAGATCGCCCGCGCGGACCTCGACGAGGCGCTCGAGATCGCGGTGGCGGAGGCGGATCCGCGCGTGTCCAGGCTTTACGAAACCCTGACCGAAGGCGGGCGCGACACGGCCATGAGGGCGTTCCTCAGGTCGTTGGCGAACGGGACCCAGGACGCCTTCGGGCGCTTCGTCGTGGAACCCGCCGGTCCCGGGTTCCTGTCCGTCGCGGGACGGGCGGCCCCGGCCGAGCTTTGGCAACGCTTGGTGGACGCCGGCGCGGTGCGGCGCTGCGGCGATGGGGGGCCGCACCTCTTCGCCATGGCCGAGGCGACCTTCGGCAACTATGTGCTGATGCGCGCTGCCCGCGACGGCCCCGAGCGCCGGGCGGAGACGCTGTCCCCGGTCCAGGCGACGACCGTAGCCCGTTGAGTTCCGACCGCTCCGTACGCCGCGAGGGGCTTCACCGCGCCACCGTCCTGGCCTTCGGGAACGGTTCGCCAGCGGCCACTACCGGCTGCCGGGGCGCTTGGGGCGCTGTCTGCCGACCCAGGCGCCCAGCCGGCGCTCCCGGATGCGGCTGACGCCACGCTCCGGCGTTCGAGCCGGGTGCTGCCGCGCGGCGCCGTGCTTCGGGCCGTGATGCGTTTGCGGTTATCGGTGGCGTCCGTTGGCGCGACCGTAGCTGTGTTGCAAGGGGCGGAGGCGACCAGTTGGAGCGGCGATCGACCGCCAAGGGTTTCTTTGCCGCTTGACCAAGAGCGCGCCGCCACCGGGGGACGCCCGGAACAGCAAGGAACGAAGATCGCTGGCGCCACGCGCCGGTCAACGCATCTGGCCGCGTCCCGATCGCGGGCTTCAGCACCACCGGGGCGCGCCCGACCGGGGTCGCGGACGCCGATCCGGCATACCCGCTCCGTTTGATCGCCGAACCGGCGCCGCAGGGTCCGCCGAAGGGCGCTTGTGTTGGTGCCGGTAGGTCCTCGGCTCTGTTCCAGGAGCCGGGTGCCAAGGGAAGGATGGCCGGAGGTCGGCGCGGCTGCTGGCCGGTTCGCCGGAACGCCCGCGCACCCAGCGGTCACCCAACAGATGGCCGCTGCGGTGCGCGAGTGGCTGGCTTGGTCGTGTCCCAGGCGGTGGTGC
>NZ_BAAAFZ010000029.1:57350-96809 GCF_039523795.1 Craurococcus roseus
GCCGCGGGGCTCCCCGGTGGGATCGGGTTGCTGAGGCCTGCAACCCGAACCTCGGAACCACCACGATGATCGACGGCAGGATCGCCCTCCGCAAGCTGCCGGAGAAGGGCCCCGACGCCGCCTTCCTGCGCGGGATGATCGGCTTCGCCGCGCAGCGGCTCTGGAGCTGGAGGCGGGCGGGCTGACCGGGGCCGCCCACGGCGAGCGCGGCCCGGACCGGCTGGTGCGGCGCAACGGCTACCGCGGGCGCGACCGGCGGACCCGGGCGGGCACCGCGGAGCCGCGCATCCCGCGGCTCCGGCGGGGCGGCTGCTTCCCCGCCTTCCCCGAGCCCCGGCGGCTGGCCGGGGAGGCGCCGACGGCGGTGGTCCAGAAGGCCTGCGTCCACGGCGTTTCCACGCGCTCCGTCGATGACCCGGCCCGGGCGATGGGCCTGGACGGGGTCAGCGAGAGCCAAGTCTCGCGCCCCTGCGCCGGGATCGACGGGGGGCTGGGACTTCCTGGCGCGGCTCGTCGAGGGCGATCGGCCCCGCCTCTGGCTCGACGCGACCCGCGTGAAGGTGCGCGAGGCCGGGCGGATCGTGCCGGCGGCCGCGACGGTCGCCGCGGGGGTCAACGCCGACGGGCGGCGCGAGGCGCTCGGCATGGCGGTCGGCGCCTCCGAGGCGGAGGCGTTCTGGCTCGACTTCCTGCGCGGCTTGGCGCGCCGCGGCCTGCGCGGCGTGAGGCTCGTCGTCTCCGACGCCCACGAGGGGCTGAAGACGGCCGTCGCCAAGGTGCTGCGCGCCACTTGGCAAAGGTGCCGCGTGCGTTTCGGCCGCAACGCCCCGGCGCACGCCGGGAAGTCCCGGCGCCGCATCGTCGCCGCCTGGATCGGCGCCGCCTACGCGCAGGACGGCGCCCCGGCCGCCCACGCCCAGTGGCGCTCCGTCGCCGACCGGCCCCGGCCCGAGGCGCCCCGCCTCGCCGCCCTGATGGACGCGGCCGGGGAGGACGTGCTGGCCTACATGCACCTCCCGGCCGCCCGCCGCGCCAAGCTCCACGGCACAAATCCCATCGGGCGCCTCAACGGCGAGACCAAGCGGAGGACGGGCGTCGTGGGCGTCTTTCCGGACGAGGCCGCGGCGGTGGGGCTCGTGGGCGCCCCGCTGCCGGAGCAGTCCGGCGAGTGGGCCGCCCAGCGCGCCCGCCGCATGACCCCGGAAGGCATCGGCGCGGTGCGCGACACTGGCCCCGCCAGGCTGTCCGCCGAGCCGGCCTGACCCGGCGGCCCGACCCGCCGCGAAGCCCCGCTGCCACGCCATGCGGCGGGACACGACCCGGCGCTGGCCGCCCTACTCCCCCGCGGCGGGCGCGAAACCGGCGTCGCTGCTGTTGTCGTTGATGCCACCGGTCGCCCGTGCCCGACTCCGTGAAGCGGAAGGAGCGCCGCCTTGGAAGCCGCTGCGCGCCCGCGGCTCGGAGGCCGGATCGATCCCGCGCCTCCCGAACACGGCGTCGGCCCAACGGGCGGCGAACACCGGCCCGGCATGGTCCCGGCGGAGGCATTCCTCTTCCATCTTGAGCGCGCGGGCGATGGCCCCGCTGTGGTTGGCGGGCGCCCGCAGGAAAGCGGCCAGTGCGTCGCGGTCATCGAGGCACAAGGGGTAGTCCGGGAGGTCCAAACCTTCGAAGGTCACCGAGTTTCCCACGACCGGCACGCCGTGCGCGAAGCCCTCGAGCACCTTCGTCTTTATGCCCCCGCTGAGGAAGCTCGGCGTCACCAGGACGCTGCCGGGAGCGTACACGTCCGAGATGTCCTTGACGTAACCCGCCCACGTCACGTTGGGCACGCGGCGCTCCGGACGCCTTTGGCGCCCGTAGATCACGAGCGGCATCGGGAAACGCTCCCGCTGCCACAGGTCCAGCAAGAAATCGATCGTGAGCCTGTTCTGGGTGAGGGCGTCGGTCCCGATGAACACGGCGCGCAAGGGCGCGCCTGGCGATGACCACGGTGCGCGGCGCCGCGCGGCCGACCCCACGACCGGCGGGATGGCCAGGACCGCTGCCCGTGTCCGCGCCGGCAAGCGGTCGGCTTCGGTGCGGAGCATCCCGGCTTCCTCGCGGTTGAGGAGGACCACACGGTCCGCCAACGCGAGGAGTTCCCTCTCCGCGTGGCGGAGCGCCAAGCGCTCGTAGCCCAGGACCAATCGCGCGACGGCGCGCGACTTGACGATGCGCGCCACAGGTCCGGGCACGCGGGCCTCGAGGTAGCCGAGGGACAACGGCAGCTTCCGGTCGATGAGCTCGCCGTAGCGCCGCGACATCAGGTCGTCCGCGTCGACGACGATCCGCGCGCCGGGGCGGCGCCGCCGGAGGTGGCGCAGCAGGGGCAGGGTCCGCACGCCGTCCAGGTAGATGACGTCGCTGTCCGCCGCCGCGGCGGCGGCGGCGGCCATGCCGCTCGGATCGGCGAAGATGGCGCATTGCAGCGGCAGCGGACGTCCGGAAAGCAGCCCGCGCAGCAGCGCCCAAACCGTCGCGCCCGCCCCGGACAGCCGGCGCCGCTCCAGCGCGTTCTGCAAGCGAGCCTCCCTGAGCGAGCCCAGCGGTGCGAGCGCGCTCCGCACCGACCGCGCCACGTTGACGCGGCCGGCGCCGTCCACCCCGTCCAGCGCCCGCGTCCAAACCGCGAGAATTCGGCACGGCTGTTCGGCTGGGGCAGGTCGCGCTTCGGGCTCGGTCTCAAGGAGGCTGAAGGATGCCAACGCACGCACTCCTGCGGTGAAAGTTCCTGACACTCACGCGACCGCCCGATGCGGCGACCGACGACGCGCGGGCGGCGTGCCGCTCTGAAGCGAAGGAGCCCGAGCACGGCTGGCCACCGCCTCAACCGATGGGGACCTGCAACGATCAACGGCGGTGCGCCATGTGCCGCAGCGTCAACGCGACGCGGTGTTGGGTGTACGCGATTCGAAACGAAAAAGGGTTCGATTCGCCGTGTTATCAACAAAACGGCGACACATGTAGCAGCCTGTTTCGTCTTTTTGGTGAGCCGTGACCAACAACAGCCGTCCTGCCTGAGATCCGGAAGCCAGCGTAGATACAACCTTTGATTTTGTTGAATGAACTGTTCTTGCAGCAATCAGAGTTGCATTCGCTAGGTACGGCTCAACTGTAGTCGTAAATTTCATGTCCCCCAGGTAAGGTAGACGGTGTTGATGACTTGACGGAGCCACGAACCAGTTTTGTATTGAAAAGACTTAGGCGGGCTCGCTGGTCTCCGAGGCCTCTACACGGGGTCGTTACGGACCTTGGCCCGAACATCGCCGCTTCCGGCGTCGCGGAGCCCTGTCAGCTCGTCCTCCCCTTGCGGGAACGCCCATCGGACTGCCAGAGGGGCGGAGCGGGCCGCTCCGCCGGCGCGTCATTCCGTTCGTATGCCCGCGTTGCGCATGAGCGTGGCGTAGCGCTCGGCGTCGCGGTTGCTCGGCCGGAGCGTTGGGTCGTCCAGCGCGCGGTTCACGAACGCCGCCAGCCGGGCCACCGCCGCCGCGGGCAAGCCCGCTTGCCCCATCAGCATGTACCAAACGTTCGCGTCGAAATCGGGCGCTTCGAAGCCGGGGAAGCGTTGCTCGGCGACGGTGGGCAGGTCCGGAAGCCACTCGATGCGCCGCGGCATCGTGGTGGCGAGCGCGCGCACGCGGCCCTCGTGGATGTGCGGCAGGTAGGTGGGGAAGGTGTCGATGGCGAGGTCGATGCGGCCGGCCAGGATCTCGTTCACCGCCTGCCCGGTGCCGCGGAAGGGCACGTGCGTCATCCGGGCGCCGGCGCGCACGGCGAGCAGCTCCACCGCCAAGTGCTGCTGCGTGGCCACGCCGGAGGACGAGTAGCTCAGCTTCCCGGGATTGGCGCGCGCGTGCTCCACCAGCCCGCGCAGGTCGCGCGCGCGGGAGGAGAGCGGCACCACCACCACCAGCGGCACGGTCGCGGCGAGCACGATGGGGGTCTGGTCGCGGTATATGTCGAAGGGCGGCGGATTCATGTGCGGCGGCACCACGGCGGAGGCGCTCACCGTCGTCATGAACAGGGTGTGGCATCCGGCGGCGCGCGGATGCCGGCGAGCGCCGCGACCGTGCCGCTGGCGCCCGGCCGGTTCTCCACCGTGATGGTTCGGCCGAGGTCGGCTTGCAGCGCCGGCTGCAGCAGGCGCGAGATGATGTCGGTGCCGCCGCCGGGCGCGAAGCCGACCAGCAGGATGATCGGGCGCGACGGCTCCCACCGCGGCGGAACCGGCTGCGCGCGGGCGACGGGTGGCAGGAGCGCCGCCGCCGCGCGGCGCCCACCACCGCGCGCCGTGCGGCGGCGGCGTTCGTCGTCATGCCCGGTTCCCTCCACGCGGTCTTTTCGCGCCGGAGCTTGCGAGCGGTCCGGGGGCTGTCAAGGATCGGCCGTACCCCAAAGTCAGGAGCGCAGCGCGCATGGAACGCCTCTTCACCGCCGTCGCCACCCGCATCGCCGGCTTCGCGGGCCAGCCCGAGGCCTTCGTCCTCGCGCTCGGCGCCATCGTCGTTTGGGGGCTGACGGGGCCGCTGTTCGGCTATTCCGACACGTGGCAGCTCGTGGTGAACACGGCCACCACCATCGTCACCTTCCTCATGGTGTTCCTGATCCAGAATTCGCAGAACCGCGACGCCGCGGCGATGCAGGCCAAGCTCGACGAGCTGATCCGCGCCAGCGGCGAGGCGCGGAACCGCTTCATCGGCATCGAGCACCTGACGGAGCACGAGCTGCGCGAGATCCGAGAAGCCATCGAGCGGGAGGGCGGCGACGAAGCGAATGGGACGGTGCGCATCGACACGGTGGGCCGGCTGCTGGGCCGTCTCTAGCCCGATCAGGCGCCGGTCCAGCGCGGGGGCCGGCGGGCCAGGAAACTTTCGACGCCTTCGCGGAAGTCGGCGCTGGTGAAGCACATGGCGACCAGGTCGTCGCCGTCCACCGCGCGGGCGGCCAAGCGGAGGCGGCGCATCGCCTCCTTGGTGGCGCGGAGCGTCAGCGGCGCGTGGCCGGCCAGCGTCCGCGCCAGCTCCTCGGCGCGGGCCAGGAGCGCGGCGCGGTCCGGCAGCACCTCGGACAACAGGCCGATCGACCGGGCTTCCTCGGCGCCCACCAGCCGCGCGGTGTAGACGAGGTCGATCACCCGCGCCGGGCCGACCAGCGCCGCGAGGCGCGCGTAGTTCGCCATGGACAGGCAGTTGCCGAGGGTCTTGGCGATGGGGAAGCCGATGCGGGCATCCGCCGTGCCGAGGCGCATGTCGCACACCGCGGCGATGGCGGCGCCCCCGCCGGTGCAAGCGCCTGCGATGGCGGCGACCGTGGGCTTCGGGCACTCCTCGATGGCCGTTAGCGCGCGGTCCACCCGCGCTTCGTAGGCCAGTGCGTCCTCGGCGGTGCGGAAATCCCTGAACTGGGAGATGTCGGTGCCGGCTGCGAACGCGCGGTCGCCGGCGCCGGTGACGATGAGGGCGCGCACGCCGGCATCGGACGCGATCTCGCCGCACAGCGCGGCCAGGCGCTCGTACATGGGGAAGGTGAGGGCGTTGCGCGCCTGCGGGCGGTTCAGGGTGGCGAAGCCGATGCCGTCGCGGACCTCGTAGAGCAGGTCTTCCATGCGCGCGTCTCCTTCCGTTCCGGGCAGCCTAGGGGCGGGCGCCGCGGCGGCAACCCTCGCACCGCTTGACGCGCCAAGCGTCGCGGGGGAGCAAGCGGGCCTCGCGGACAGGGAAGGGCGGGCCCCATGCGCATCGTCTCGGTGAAGGACGCGGTGGTGCCGATCAGCTCCGCCATCGCCAACGCCTACATAGACTTTTCCAAGATGACGGCGAGCGTGGTCGCCGTGACGGTGGAGGCCGGGGACGGCAAGCGCGCCACCGGCTTCGGCTTCAACAGCAACGGCCGCTACGCCCAACCCGGCCTGTTGCGCGAACGCTTCATCCCGCGCCTGCTCGAAGCGGGAGGCGACGCGCTCTTCCACGCCGACGGCGGACTCGAGCCCGCGGGCGCCTGGATGGCGATGATGCGGAACGAAAAGCCCGGCGGGCACGGCGACCGGAGCGTCGCGGTGGGCACGCTCGACATGGCGCTTTGGGACGCGGCGGCCAAGCTGGCCGGGGTGCCGCTGTGGCGGCTGCTGGCCGATCGGTTCCGCGGCGGGCAGGCGGACGAGGCGGCCTGGGTCTACGCCGCCGGCGGCTACTACCACCCGGGCAAGGGCACCGAAGGCTTGGTCGAGGAGATGAAGCGCTACCTCGGCCTCGGCTACTCGGTGGTGAAGATGAAGATCGGAGGCGCGCCCGGCAGCGCCATCAAGGACGCGCTGCGGGACGACGTGGCGCGGATCGAGGCGGTGCTGAAGCTGCTCGGCGGCGACGGCTCCCGCCTCTGCGTGGACGTGAACGGCCGCTTCGGCCTGCACGCGGCGCTGTCCTACGCCGCGGCGCTGACCCCCTACAAGCTCCGCTGGTACGATGAGCCGCTGGACCCGCTCGACTTCGCCACCCACGCGACCCTCGCGGAGCACTACGGCGGGCCGATCGCCACCGGCGAGAACCTGTTCTCCGCCGCCGACGCGCGCAACCTGGTCCGCCACGCCGGCCTCCGCCCGGACCGCGACGTGCTCCAGTTCGACCCGGCGCTGTCCTACGGCCTGGTGGAGTACATCCGCATCCTGAACGTGCTGCAAACCCACGGCTGGTCGCCGCGGCGCTGCGTGCCGCACGGCGGGCACCAGTTCGCGCTCAACATCGCGGTGGGCCTGGGCCTCGGCGGCAACGAGAGCTACCCGGAGGTCTTCGCGCCCTTCGGCGGCTTCGCGGACGACACGCCGGTCCAGGACAGCCGCGTGCGCCTGCCTGGCATCCCCGGCATCGGCTTCGAGGGCAAGTCCGACCTCTACGCCGTCCTCCAAGGCTTGGCGGAATAAGGCGCGGCCGCCTCACACGGCGATGCGCGCCGGCTCGAGGCTGGCGTAAACGTCGCCCGAATTCGCTTCGGCGGGCAGCGCCGCGATCCAGGCGGCCATCTCGTCCGCGCCGCAAGGCGCCCGGCGGGCTAAGGCCATGCCCTCGCCGAGGCAGGCGTTGAAGGCGCGGAAGCCGAGCGCGGGCAGCCGGCGCAGGCAGGCGAATGCCACCTCGCGCTGGATGGTGGTGAATTCGAAGGACAAGGCGCGCGGCGGGACGGAAAGGCCGGCCAGCGCCTCGGCTTCGAAGCCTTCCACGTCGAGCTTGACGAATTGCGGGCGGCCGTGCGCGGCGGCGAGCGCGTCCAGCGTGGTGACGGGGCAGGGGACGGCCGCGTCCCACCGCTGTTCTTCCCAGCCCGGCGCGTCCGCGGCCGCCGCCATGAAGCCGGGGCTTGCGCTGGCGACGGTCGGGTTGGCGGTGTTGAGCCGCAGCACCGCTTCGCCGCCCGGCTCGGCCCCGACCACGGCGGCCACGCGGGCCACCCCCGGATCGCCGCGGAACAGCATCCGCAGCAGGCGGTCGAGGCGGGGCTGCGGCTCCACGCAGACCACGCGGGCGCCGAGGCGGCGGAAGCTCGCGGCGCGGTCGCCGACATGCGCGCCGACGTCGAAGGCGAGGTCGCCGGGGTCGAGGAAGCGGCGGTGGAAGGCGTCCAGCGCCGCGGCGCGGCCCGGGGCGTGGTAGGTGCGGAGGCTGCGCCCGATGCCCTTCGCGGCGGCCGTGGCGGTGCTCAACCGGTGAACACCAGCGCCGCGCCGCCGGCCAGGCCGGGCGGCACCATCGGCCCCTCCGGCGCTTCCACGACCGGCAGCCCCGCCAGCGCGCGGCGGGCCGCGGCGGTGCCGTCCTCGGTGCGGACCGTCATGCCGACGATGCTCGGGAGGGCCGGCGGGGCCACGCCGGGGAACAGCCGCGGCACGGCGGTAGGCGGGAGCACGCGGAGGGTGGTCGGCATCGCCGGGGAGCGCGGACCGGCGGCCCCGGCGGCGCCGGGCAGCGTCAGGCGGAAGCCGCCGAGCGGGTCCGGCCGCACCGGCAGGCCGGCCAGGCGCGAGAGCCGGGAGGCGGTGTCCGCGGGCTCGGCGGCGGCCAGCACGACGCCTTCGAGCGCCACGGCGCCGTTGGCGTGCGCCATCCAGCGGTCCTGCCACACCAGTTCCGGCGTCAGGTGGCGGATGAGCTGCAGCCTGCCCTCCGGCGCGTCGGGCAGCGGCAGGCGGGCGAAGCGCGCGACGGGACCGCCGGGTTCCACCGGGCGCTCCAGGTACGCCACGCCCGGGATGGTGGCGCCGCCGCGGCGCAGCCGTTCGAGATTGGCAGCCTCGTCGCCCATCGCCAGCGCGACGATGTGCGCCCCGGCGTAGCGCGACAGCCAACCGTTCAGCCCGTTGTCGAAGCGCGCCGGGTCGAGGACGGCGATCAGCTCGATGTAGCCGTGCCGCAGGAAGGCGCAGCGGTTGCCGGTGCCGTAGGGCTCCACCGGGAGGTCCGGCGCCCGGCGGCCGCTCTGCCGCGCCACGGGAGTGAGGGTGAAGCCCAGGCGCTCGTAAGCGGCGGCGAGCGGCGCGAGGTCGCGCGCCGCGACGCCCACATGGTCGAGCGCGAGGGCGGTGCTCAAGGGCCCGGGGTCTCGTAGGCCGGGACGCGCCACGCCTCCGGTTCGGCCAGCGCCTCCGCGTACCAGCGGTCCACCAGCGGGTGGGCGCGCACCGCATCGACATAGGCCCGGCTGCGCGCCGTGATCTCCGGTTTCCAGGTGAGGAAGCGACCGGCCACGGGGGCGAACATGGCGTCGGCTAGAGTGAAGTCGCGGCCGAACAGGAACGGGCCGCCATGCGCGCCCAATGCCTCGGCCCAAGCGGCTTCGATGCGGGCTATGTCGGCCAGGGCTTCCGGGGTGCGGCCGGCGCAGGGGAATTCCCGCCCCGCGTTGAAGAACATGGCCGAGCGCAGGCCGCGGAAGCCCGCGTGCATTTCGCTGGCGAGGCTGCGGGCGTGGGCGCGTGCGGGGCGGTCGGCGGGCCACAGGCCGGGCGCTCGCTCGGCGCAGTACTCGCAGATGGCGAGACTCTCCCACACGCGCGCGCCTTCGTGCTCCAGGAAGGGCACCAAGCCGGCCGGCGTGGCGGCCTTCACCGCGGGCGTGTTGCCGGTGCCGTCGATCGGGATCACCACCTCCTCGACGTCCAGCCCCGCCAAGCGCACCGCTAGCCAGCCGCGCAGGCTCCAGGAGGACGTGCGCTTGCTGCCTATCACCAGCGTGCCCTTCGCCACAGGCGCTTGCGTCATCGTGATGGAACCTTTCCCGCGCTACTCCAGCATGGCATGAAGCCAAGCGTCGCCCAACCCCTGCCCGGGCCGATGCGGAGTGCCGAACACCCATGTATCCAGGCGAGGGCGCCACCACGCCGAGCCCGGCCGGCGACTCGCCCGACGAGTTGCGGCTGCGCGCCAAGCAAGGCGAGCTGATCGGCGAGTTCAGCCGCATGGCGCTCTCCGGCACAAGCTTCGACGACCTGCTCGCAGCCGCCGCCCGCATCGCGTCCGACGGCCTGGGCGCGCCGCTCGCCAAGGTGCTGCAATACATGCCGGGCGAAGACACGCTGCTGGTGCGGGCCGGCGTCGGCTGGCGGCCCGGCGTGGTGGGCCACGCGCGGCTCGCAGGGGACCTGGGCAGCCCGGCGGGCTATGCGCTCAAGACAGGTGCCCCCGTCATCTCCAACCACCTTTCCACGGAAGACCGCTTCCGCACCCCGGCGCTGATGGTCGAGCACGGCGCCCGCCGCGCCGTGAACGTGGTGGTCCGCGGCCAGCGCGCGCCTTTTGGCGTCTTGGAGGCCGACGGCCGCGACCCCGGCCAATTCTCCCGGCGGGACGTCGTGTTCATGGAGGCGCTGGCCGGCGTGCTAGGTTTGGCGATCGAGCGCGAGGCGGACGCGGCGCAGCGGGAAGCGCTGCTGCGTGACAAGGACCTGCTGATGCAGGAGGTCCACCACCGGGTCCGCAACTCGCTCTTCCTGGTGCAAAGCCTGCTCCGCCAGCAGATCCGCGCTGCCACGGCGCCCGAGGTGCGCGACGAGCTGGAGCAGGCGATCCGCCGCGTGTCATCGATCGCCGCTGTGCATCGCCAGCTCTACAGCGGGGGCAGCCTCGGCCGCATAGCGGCAGCGGAGTACCTCGGCCCGCTGCTCCGCGACATGGCCGCGTCTTCCCCGGAGCGGCCCGTCCGGCTGGACGCGCCGCCTTCGCTCGCTTGGAGCGCGGACCGCGCCACCACCTGTGGGCTGGTGGTTACGGAGCTGGTGCTCAACGCGCTGAAGTACGGCCGCGGCACCGTCACCGTGCGGGTCGAGCCGGGCCCGGACGAGGCGGACAGCATAGCCGTGGAGGACGAGGGGCCGGGGCCGCCGGCCGGCTTCGATCCGGCGGCGTCCACGGGCCTGGGGATGCGGATTTTGCGGGCGCTGCTGCGGGGCGGCATCGAACTGGACCGTTCGGCGCCGAACGCGCGCTTCGTCGCCCGCCTGCCCTCGGCCCGCGCCGCGCCCGATCCCGGCCAGCCGCCCACGGCTTGATCGGGCGGGGAGGCCGGTGTTCCTTGCCGGGGACCCCGCCCCGGAGCCCGACCCGCGATGAACGAGATGGCCGTGCCGCGTCCGAACAACCTGGACGCCTTCTGGATGCCCTACACGGACAACCGGTACTTCAAGGCGAACCCCCGGATGCTCGCGCGGGCAGAGGGCATGTCCTACTTCACGCCGGAAGGCCGGGAGGTGCTGGACGCCACGGCGGGCCTCTGGTGCTGCAACGCCGGGCACGGGCGCCGCGAGATCACCGAGGCTATCCAGCGCCAGGCGGCGGTGCTGGACTTCGCGCCCACCTTCCAGCTCGGCCACCCCCTGGCCTTCGAGGCGGCGGCGCGCCTGGCGGAGATCCTGCCGGACGGGCTGGACCGCGTGTTCTGGACCAACTCCGGCAGCGAGAGCGCCGACACCGCGCTCAAGATCGCGCTCGCCTACCACAAGGCGCGGGGCGAGGGCGGGCGCACGCGGTTGATCGGGCGGGAGCGCGGCTACCACGGGGTGGGCTTCGGCGGCATGTCGGTGGGCGGCATCGGCCCGAACCGCAAGCAGTTCGGCGCCTTGCTCCCCTACGTGGACCACCTGCCGCACACCCACGGCATCGAAGCGAACCGCTGGAGCCGCGGCCAACCCGGGGAAGGCGCGTCCCGCGCCGATGCGCTGGAAGCCCTGGTGGCGTTGCACGGGGCGGAAACGATCGCCGCCGTGATGGTGGAGCCGGTGGCGGGCTCCACGGGCGTGCTGCCGCCGCCGCGCGGCTACCTGGAGCGCCTGCGCGAGATCTGCACCAAGCACGGCATCCTGCTGGTCTTCGACGAGGTCATCACCGGCTTCGGCCGCCTCGGCACGCCCTTCGGCGCGGAGCGCCTCGGCGTGGTGCCGGACATCATGACCATGGCCAAGGGCCTCACCAACGCCGCGGTGCCCATGGGCGCGGTCGCTGCGAAGGACGAGGTGTACCGCGCCGTGGTGGAGGGCTCCCCGGGCGGCATCGAGCTGTTCCACGGCTACACCTACTCCGGCCACCCGCTGGCGGCGGCGGCGGCCATCGCCACCATGGAACTGCACCGGAGCGAGGACCTGCCGGGCCGGGCGAAGGCGATCGAAGGCGAGTGGCAGGAGGCGGCGCACGCCATGCGCGGCCTGCCGCACGTGACCGATGTGCGCGACTGCGGCCTGATCGCCGGCATCGAGATGGAGCCGCGCCCGGGCGCCCCCGGGCAGCGGGCGCTCGACGTGTTCCGGCGCTGCTTCGACGACGGCGTGCTGGTCCGCGTCACCGGCGACATCGTGGCCCTCTCCCCGCCGCTCATCGTGGAAAAGCCGCACATGGAGCGCATCTTCGGCACGCTGTCGGACGCGATCCGGGCGGCGGCATAGCGCCAGGGGAAGCCTGCAACGGCAGCCCCCCGCCCCGGCTTTGCCGGGGATGGCGCCCGACCCATATTGCGCGCCGGACCCCCATCACCGCCTTCGCGGAGCGCCACCGATGCCCGAAGCCACCCCCGTGCCCGTCACCGTGCTCACCGGCTACCTCGGCGCCGGCAAGACCACGCTCTTGAACCGCATCCTGTCCGAGAACCACGGCAAGAAGTTCGCCGTGGTGATCAACGAGTTCGGGGAGCTGGGCGTGGACAACGACCTCGTGGTGGACGCCGACGAGGAGGTGTTCGAGATGAACAACGGCTGCATCTGCTGCACCGTGCGCGGCGACCTCATCCGCATCATCGGCGGCCTGATGAAGCGCAAGGGCGACCTCGACGGCATCATCATCGAGACGACGGGCCTGGCCGATCCGGCGCCGGTGGCGCAGACCTTCTTCGTGGACGAGGACGTGAAGGCCCGCACCCGGCTCGACGCCATCGTGACGGTGGTGGACGCCAAGAACCTGCCGGCGCGCCTGGCCGACTCGAAGGAGGCGGAGGAGCAGATCGCCTTCGCCGACATCGTGCTGCTGAACAAGATGGACCTCGTCTCGCCCGAGGAGGCGGCTGAGGTCGAGCGCCGCATCCGCGCCATCAACCCGCAGGTGGAGATCCGCCGCAGCACCAAGTCGGACGTGCCGCTCGACGCCGTGCTCGGCCGCGACGCCTTCAATCTCGCCCGCATCCTGGAGCGCGAGCCGGAATTCCTCTCCGGCGAGGACGACCACGAGCACGACAGCGAGATCCAGTCGCTCTCCTTCGAGGCCAAGCGCCCGATCGACCCTGAGAAGTTCAACGCCTGGATCAGCGGGCTGCTGGCGCAGAAGGGCCAGGACCTGCTGCGGACCAAGGGCATCCTGCACTACCGTGGCGACGACCGCCGCTTCGCGTTCCAGGCCGTGCACATGATGGCCGACGGCGACTTCATCGGCCCGTGGAAAGAGGGCGACCCGCGCCGCTCCAAGATCGTCTTCATCGGCCGCGACTTGAACCGCCCGCAACTCCGCCGCGGCTTCGAGTCCTGCCAAGCCGAGGAAACCGCGGCGGCATGAGCGGAGCGGCGCAAGACGCGGAGTTCCTGCTCGAGAGCCGCGGCGTCCGGCGCGAACTGGGCGCCTGGGTGGTGGGCGCCGCTTGGGAGCGCGGCGGTACCGGCGCCTGCGGCTTCGGCCTCGGCGACGGCACCCTGCGCGTCACGCGACCGGGCGCGCTCGAAGGGGAATGGGCCAGCGCCGTGGCGCACGGGGGCGGCGCCTGCCTGTCGGTGTGCGCCGACGCGCGCGGCGGCTTCCTGTCCGGGGGCGACGACGGGCGGCTGGTGCGGGTGACGGCCGACGCCGCCGTAGGGGAAATCGCCCGGCCCATGCGCACACGCTGGGTGGAGCACGTGGCGGCGCACGAGGGCGGCGTGCGCGCGGCCGCGGTCGGCAAGGCCGTCCACCTCTACGACGCGGGCGGCGCGGCGCTGAAGACGCTCAACCACCCGTCCAGCGTCGGCGGCCTCGCCTTCGACGCCAAGGGCAAGCGCGTGGCGGCCAGCCATTACAACGGCGCCTCGCTCTGGTTCATCGCGTCCAAGGAGGACAAGCCGCGCGTGCTGGAGTGGAAGGGCGCCCACGCCGCCGTTGCCATCAGCCCGGACGGCACACACGTGGTCACGGCCATGCAGGAGAACGCGCTGCACGGCTGGCGCTTGTCGGACGGGCAGCACATGCGGATGTCGGGCTACCCGTCGAAGACGCGCTCGCTGTCCTTCACCGCGCGCGGTCGCTGGCTGGCGACGAGCGGCGCCGACAGCGTGGTGATCTGGCCGTTCCACGGCGGCGGCCCGATGGGCAAGGCGCCGACCGAGTTGGCGGGCGGCGACGGCGTGCTCTGCACCGCGGTCGCCTGTCATCCCCAGCACGAGGTGGTGGCCGCGGGCTTCGCGGACGGTTTGGTGCTGCTGTCGGAAATCGCTTCCGGCAAGGTCGTCCCGGTGGCGCCTCCGGGGCACGGCGGCGTGTCGGCGCTGGCCTGGAACGCCCTGGGGACGCACCTCGCCTTTGGAACGGAAACGGGCTTCGCTGGGGTGGTGGACCTGTCCAAGCGGTGACGCCCGGCCGCCGCGGCGCCCGGTGTCATCCGTGCCGCAGCGGGCCCACCAAGCGCCAGCCGGTCCCCTCGGCGAGATCGGGCGTCGAAGCCGTGTTGCAGGTGTAGAAGCTGCGCAGGACGGCCGGTCGCGCCGCGCCCTTGGCCTGCGGCGCCTTTTCCGTGGACCGGGGCGAGGCCACCGACGGACGCGACGGCTTCCGCAAAGCCGGCCGTTCCGCGGCGGACCGTGCCTTGGCCGTCCCGCCTAGACGCGGCGACGCTCTCGCCGCCTCCGCCCGGACGCGCGCGAGCAGCCCGTGCACGCCGGTCCCCACCAGGGTTTCGGCCGGCCCGCACCCCAGCGCGGAAGCGAGCAGGCCGGCCCCGTCTGCCGTCATGGAGGCACGCGCAGCGGAGTGCGGCAGCACCACGGCCGCGGCCAGCAACACCGCGCCGACGAGCGTTCCGGCGGCCACCTTTCTTGAAGCGCGTTCCATGGGTTGGGAACCTCTGCTCTGGGGTTGACTTAGCTCCGTGACGGGATTCGCCAACGCGCCTTATACGCGAACAGTTTCCTGAGATTTTTCGCCATTGACGATTGCGTGATCCTTGGGTTTCCGGGCAGGGAACCGGTTCCACCCTGCCGATTTAACGGCCCAGACCAGGGACGAACGGGGGTGGCGATGGCTCAAACGCCGGACGACGACGACGAGGTGGACCTGGGCGTGAGCCTGGAAACCGTCGCCACGGTCGTGGACCTCGCCCGCGCCTTGCAGGGCAAGGAAGAGACCGACCCCGAGCAGGCGACGGAGGACGCGAACAGCGAGTCCGCTTTGCTCCAGGAAACGCCGGACGACATGACCGAGGACTCCCTCCGCCAGTTCATCGACGAGCTGAACGAGGATGAGCAGGCTTCCCTGATCGCGCTGGCCTGGGTCGGTCGGGGCGATTACGGGGCGGAGGACTGGGAAGAGGCGCGGTCGCTCGCGGCCGAGCGGAACCAGAGCGACACCGCGACCTACCTCATGGAGATGGAGATGCTCGGCGATCTCCTGGCCGAAGGTGTCGCGGCCTTCGGCTTGTCCATCGAAGACGTCGAGCGCTAGCGCGGGCTTTGCCAGCGGCGGCCCTCAGCCCGCCCGGTGCTTCACCCGAAGTGGTGCGGCCCGACATCGGTTCCGGCGATCTCGCGGATGAGCTTGCGTTTCACCGCTTGGCCGAAGGCCTGGAAGTCCTCCGCCGGGATGACGAACGAGCCGGGCCCGCCGACGACGCTTTCCCGGAAGTATTCATCGAGCGGCACCGGCGGCAGGCGGCCGAAAGTGGGCCGGTCGTTCATAATGGGCAGGCCGTTGATCGTGACGCCGTCGGCCAAGAGCTTGTCCCGCGCGGCTTCCACCGGGCCCCCGCTGTTGTTCACGCCGTCGCCCGACACGTCGATGACGCGGCGCGTGCCTTCGAAGGGCGCGTCGGCCAGCACGCGGTGCGAGAACTCCAGCGCCGACGAAATGGAGGTCCAGGACAGCGAGGCGCGTGGCGCTTCATCGAGCTTGGTGGCCCAGGCGAAGGCGTCGGCGGGCGAGGCGATGCGCGTCCAGGGCAGCACCAAGCGCTGGTATTCGGCGCCGGCCCATTCGACGTAGGCGACGCCGATGGCGCCGATCATGCCGCCGCGCACGGCTTCGACGACCAGCGGGTCGGACACCGCGTTGCGGTAGCCTTCGCGTTGCAGCCTGGCCTCGTCCTCGTCCACCGAGCGCGACACGTCCACCGCGAGCACCAGGATGACGTCGACCGGTTCTTGCTGCGCCCAGGCCGGCGAGAAGCGCGCCGCGGTGCCGAGGCCCGCGGCTGCCGCTGCTCCGGCTGCAAGGAGGGAGCGTCGGTGCATGCCGGTGTCTCCTTCGTAGCCCAGGCGTCAGATTCCCCGGGGTGGAGGAAACCCTAGACCCAAAATCGCGCGTTGCGATAACGACATGAACGTGTTCCGGCGCGGGAGGTTCGCACGTGCGCGGGAATGTGTTCGGGCCGTTAGAACGCCGACATGACGGCGTCCGCGACGCGGGCGACTTGACCCTCCGACAGATAAGGATGCATCGGCAACGAAAGCACGCGCGCGCAGAGGTCTTCGCTCACGGGCAGGGGCGGCGGGCCGCCGAAGGCGGCGGCGTGGGCCGCGCGGTAGGCGGGCTGATGGTGCAAGGGCTTGGGGTAGTAGATCGCGGAGGGCAGGCCGGCTGCGCCCAACGCCGCCTGCACCCGGTCGCGCGCCGCGGCGTCGGGCAGCAGGATCGAGTAGATGCCCCAAGCGCTTTCGAACCCCGGCGTCGGCGATGGCGGCGCCACAACGGGCGCGCGGAGCCGTTCAGCGTACCATCGCGCGGCCCGCGCGCGGGCGGCCAGCTCGCCTTCCAGCAGCGGCACCTTCTCCAACAGGATCGCCGCCTGGATGCTGTCGAGCCGGCCGTTCATGCCGGTGCGCAGCACCTCGTAGCGGGACGCGCCCTCGCCATGGGTGCGGAGCGAGCGGTACAGCGCCGCGCGGTCCGCGTCGTCCGTGAGCAGGGCGCCGCCGTCGCCGTAGCAGCCCAGCGTCTTGGTCGGGTAGAAGGAGCACGCCGTCGCGTCCGCCCAGCCGCCGAGGCGCTTGCCGTGCAGCCGCGCGCCGAAGGCCTGCGCCGCGTCGTCCAGCGCGAACATGCCGCCGTGCCGCCCGCAAAGGGCTTCGATGGCGGGCCAATCCGCCGGCAGGCCGTAGAGGTCCACGCCGACCACGGCGCGCGGGCGCAGCCGACCCTCGCGCGCCACCAACTCGACGCGGCGCTCCAGGTCGGCGAGGTCGATGTTGAAGGTCGCTTCCTCCACGTCCACGAACACCGGTGTCGCGCCGAGCACCAGCGGCACCTCGGCCGTCGCCGTGTAGGTGAAGGCGGGCAGGAACACCGCGTCGCCGGGGCCGATGTTCTCCGCCATCATGGCGATCTGGAGCGCGTCCGTGCCCGAGGAAACGCCGACGCAGTGCGCCACGCCGGCGAAGGCGGCGAGCTTCTCTTCCAGCGCGTCCACCTCCGGCCCCTGGATGAAGCGGCCGTGGTCGAGCACGCGGGCGATGCCGGCGTCGATCCCGGCGCGGATCAGCGCCTGTTGCGCCTTCATGTCGAAGAAGGCCACGGGGGCGTCGTCGGGCGGCGGCGTCATGGCGGCGGTGCTTCTCCTCCGCTGTGCAGGCGGGCGGGCGCCGTGTAGACCCGGCCCCCTCCGCCGCCAAATCACCCGCTGTTTCGCCTTGCGACACAGCGGGCGCGGCGCCCGACGTCACTCGCCTCCACCATCTCCGCCGCCCCCGCCGTCACCCCCGCCGTCACTCCCTCCGGGCCCGTCCGGCGAGCCGGCATCCGCCGGGTCGGCGGCGGCATCCTCGTCCGCGGCGCCGCCGGCGGAACCGTCATCGCGCCCTTGCACGCCCGGGTGCTCCTCGTGCCAGCGCCGCCGCATGGCCGGCGTCCACCACCATTTCGGAAGCCCTTCCATCGCAACGCGCCGCTACTGCTGCGTCGCCCGGCTTTCCGCCTTGTCCTCCGGCGCGAACTCCGGCACCAGCCGGCCGAGCTGCGCCAGCGCCGCCGCGGCGTTGCCGGCGCGGCAGGTGGCGGCGATCTCGTCGATGGCGCGGCCCACCAGCGCCGGGTCGGCGGTGCGTGGCTTGGCCACCAGCAGGCCAGGGAAGGCGGTGGGCCGCGGCGGCTCCTGGCCGTGGAACAGCTCCTCGTAGAGCTTCTCGCCGGGGCGCAGCCCGGTGAAGCGGATCTCCACGTCCTTCTCCGGGCGCAGGCCCGACAGGCGGATCATGCGCCGCGCCAGGTCCACGATCTTCACCGGGTCGCCCATGTCGAGCACGAAGATGCCGCCTTCGCGCAGCTCCGGCGGCTGGTCCGCCCGGTCCTCCGCGCCCACCACGCTGGCCTGGAGCACCAGCCCCACCGCTTCGCGCACCGTCATGAAGTAGCGGCGCATGTCCGGATGGGTGACGGTGAGCGGCCCGCCGCGCTCCAACTGGCGGCGGAACAGCGGCACCACGCTGCCGGTGGAGCCGAGCACGTTGCCGAAGCGCACGGTGACGCAGCGCATCGTGCCCGCGCCGGCGCGGGCCTGCACGTCGAGCGCTTGGCAGTACATCTCGGCCAGCCGCTTGGACGCGCCCATGACGCTGGTCGGGTTCACCGCTTTGTCGGTGGAGATGAACACCATCGTCCCCGTGCCCACCGCCCGCGCCGCGTCGGCCACCACGCGCGTCCCGTAGGCGTTGGTGAGCAGGCCCTCCGCCGGGTCGTTCTCCACCATCGGCACGTGCTTGTAGGCGGCGGCGTGGAACACCAGCTCCGGCCTGATCTCCTCGAACAAGCGGCGGATGCGGCTCTCGTCGCGCACGTCGGCCAGCACGGCGCGGCGCGGCACCGCGGGGTGGGTTTCGCGCAGTTCCAGATCGATTTCGTACAGGACAAACTCGCCGTGGTCGAGCAGGGTGAGGGAGCCCGGCCCGAGCGCCGCCACCTGCCGCGCCAGCTCGCCGCCGATGGTGCCGCCGGCGCCGGTGACGAGCACGCGCCGGCCCTGTACCAAGCGCGCCATGCCTTCGCGGTCCAGCGGCACCTGCGGCCGGTCCAGCAGCTCCTCGATGCCGACCTCGCGGAGCTGGAGCCGCGGCGTGCCGCCCTCCTCCAGCAAGTCCGCGCGGCGCTGCGCCGCCGGGTCGAGCGAGGTGACGGAGGGCGCGCGGCGCACGGGTATGCCGTGGCGGTCCGCGGCGTCCACCAGCCGTTGCAGCGCCAGACCCTGCACGTGCCGGGTGGTGAGCACCAGGAGCGCCGGCAGCCGGCCCTCGTCGCGCATCCGCTCCAGCACCCCGTCCACCTCGTCCACCGTGCCGAGGATCGGGTGGCCGCGGATGCGCCGGCCCGATTGGCGGGAGCGCATGGAAAGGATGCCGAGCACGCGGTAGCCCGCCGGGCGCTCGCCGGCCAAGGCCCGGATGAACAAGTCGGCGCCGTCGCCCGCGCCCACCAGCAGCACCGATTGCGGCTCCTCGCCCGTGTCCGGACCGCGCCGGGCGTGGTGGATGCGCGCGGCCACCCGCGGCAGCCCGAGCAGCGCGGTGAGCGCGAGGGCGTGGAGCACCGGGAAGGCCGGGTTGGCCGGGTGCTCGGCGCTGAGCAGGAGCAGCCCTCCCCAGAACAGCGCCGCCCCGCCAACGGCGGCCACGGCGACGGCGAGGAGGTCCGGCAGGCCGGCGTAGCGCCAGTACTGCTGCGGCATCCGCACCGCGAACCCGGCCGCGAGCAGGGCCGCCACTGCGCCGGGCAGCGCGCCGAGCCACCACGCCCAGCCCGGGAACGGCGCGTCCGCCAGCACCAGCGCCACCGGCAGCGCGAACGCGGCCAGCGCCGTGTCGAGGGCGAGATTGAGCAGGACGCGGTGGGGCGTGCGGCGGCGGGCCATGCGGGGGCTTTAGCCCACGGCTGGCCCGGGTGGAAACACTCGGTCCCCACGTGCCTGCCGCAGAGGTCTGGAGCGGGCGGGGATCAGTCGGGGCGAGGGATGGGGTGGTTCGGCGCGCCGCCGAGCACGCCGCCGGGGCGGCGTTGCTCGCGCCGTTCCGGGTCCTCGTAGCAGCCACCCGTTCGGCCGCGACCGAGCCAGTGGTCGCAGCGGCCCGTCAGCAGCAGCCCGAGGGTCGACTCGCGCAAGTTGGGCCAAGCGACCAAGAGTGCGGCCGCCGAGAGCGCCAGGACGATGATCCAATCCCGCCGGCTCACCGCGCGGGCAGCGGCCCTGGCGCCGCGCCGAAGCGGTTCGGACCGGGAGAACCGGGTGCCAGGCACATCCACGCCATCACGCCATAGCAGCCGAGTCGCAGGACAGTCCCGATGGTGCCGTCTGCTTCTGTGGGGACGATGGGCAAGACCCAAATCCAGAGCGAGTGCCAGCCCGAGAAGTCCAGGTCGTGCAAGCGCTTCACTTGGATCACCAGCGCGAGCCAGACAACCGGAGCCGCGGCGAGCACCGCAGCAACCTCGGCGCGAACAAAACCGTCCACATGGAGCATTTTCGCCGCGGCCGCGATTGCCGCGACCCAGACCCACACGCACAACGCCAGTGACAAGTTCCAGCCGAGAAAGGAAAGGCGCCCCACGCGGCCTTTGATGCCGAACCGAGCCGCGATGCGCCTCGCTTCAACCGGCGGCATGAAGCGACCCGCCATGCTGTACCGTCGCAACCCCTGCCTGAGGCACCAAGCTGCGATACAAGCCCACCAACCGCTCAGCCTCGCCCGCCCAGCCGAAGCGCCCCAGCGCCGCGCTTCTTCCTGCTTCGCACATCTCCGCCCGCCGCGCCGGATCGCCGAGCGCCGCCACCGCCGCCGAAATCGTGCCAGGGTCGGCGCTGTCCACCAGCGCACCGCAACCTGCCTCGCGCACCACGGCCGCGACCTCCTCCGCGAACGCCGGCGCGACCACCGGCAGGCCGGCCAGCATGCAGTCGAACAGCTTGTGCGGCAGCGCCAGGCGGTGGTTTTCCTCGCCCGGCTGGAACAGCACCAGGCCGACGTCGCACTCGGCCAGTCGCGCCAGGGCTTCGGCGTGCGGCAGCCAGGGCAGGCGCTCGATCCGGTCCGCGACGCCGAGCGCCGAGGCGCAGGCCAGGAACTCCGCTTCCGAGCCGTCGGTGAAGCGGCCGATCAGGCGGAGCGTCGTGCCAGGCGGGCAGAGCGCCAGCGCGTCCAGCATCTGCGGCCAGCCGCGCGACCGGCCCAGCGCGCCGGCGTGGGCGAGGCGGAGCGGGCCTTCTCCGCGGTGCCGGCGCGGCTCGACCGGGGACGGCAGGGCGTAGTTCCGCACCGCCACGGTCCGGCCGGGCGCGGCGAAGTCGGCGTCCAGCCCGTCCTTCGCCACCACCACCGCGTCGGCGGCGCCGCCGGCCAAGCGGCAGAACAGCCGCAGCGCGGCGCGGGCCGCCGGGCGCAACACCCGCGGCAGCTTGCCGTCGAGGCGGCTCGGGTAGTGCTCGTGCACGTCGATCACCACCCGCGCGCCACTCCACCAGCCGGCGAGCAGCGCCGCGACCCAGGCGTCTGGCTCGCTCGCGTGCAGCGCCGCCGCGCCGCTCCGGGCCGCGCGCCGCGCCAGGGCAGGGATGTTGCGCAGACGGCCGGCCCAGCCGGGGCGGCGCGCGTAGGTCTCGATCTCGACGCCTTCGACCGTCGCGGCCGGGGCGGCGGCGCCGGGCGCGAGGTGGCGGACGCGCCAGCCGGCGGCGGCGAGGGCGGCGCCTTCCTTGCGGACCACCCGGATGTCGTCGGGCGGGTGCGCGGCCGACAGCATCAGCACGAGCGGCGGCGTCATCGCGCCCGGCCGTCGAGGAATTCGAGTAGGTGCGCCGCCATCCGCTCCCCCGCCCGGCCGTCCCAGAGCGGGATCGGCCGGCCGCGCGGCCACCGGCCGGACAGCGCTTCCGCCACCGCCTCGGCCAGGGCGTCCGGCGCCACCAAACGGCTGCTGCCGCTTTCCAGCGTCACCGGGCGCTCGGTTTCGGCGCGGAGGGTGAGGCAGGGGAGGGACAGCGCCGTCGCCTCCTCCTGCACGCCGCCGCTGTCCGTCGCCACCAAGCGGGCGCCGGCGAGGAGGGCGAGGAAGTCGGCGTAGGAGAGCGGCGGCAGCGCCACCACGCCCGGCGGCGGCGCCAGCCCCCAGTCCGCCATGCGGGCGCGGGCGCGCGGGTGCGCCGGCCAGGCGAAGGGCAGCCGCCGCGCCGCCTCCGCCAGCCCGCGCAAAGCCGCCGCCAGGGCGTCGGGCCGGTCCACGGTGGCGGCCCGGTGCAGGGTGACGACGCCGTAGCCGCCCGGTCCGAGCCCGGCGGGCAACGGCCGTTCGCGCGCCGCGGGCAGGGTGCGCAGCAGGGTGTCCACCATGGCGTTGCCGACGGCGCGCACGGCGCCGGGTGCGTGGCCTTCGCGCAGGAGGCGCGCGGCGCTGCCCTCGTCGGGCGCCCAGAGCAGGGTGGCCACGGCGTCCAGGGCGCGGCGGTTGACCTCCTCCGGCATGTCGGCGTCGCCGCAGCGCAGGCCGGCTTCCAGGTGCGCCACGGGCAGCGCGAGCTTCCGCGCGGCGAGGCCGGCGGCGAGGCTGCCGTCCACGTCGCCCGCCACGACCACGGCCGCCGGCCGCCGCGCCGCCCAGACCTCGCCGGCCGCCTGCATCGTGCGCCCGACCAGCGCCGCGTGCCCGCCGCCGGAGACACCGAGGGCGATCTCGGGGACGGGCAGGCCGAGGTCGGCGAGGTGCGCGCCGAACATCGCCTCGTCGTGGTGCTGGCCGGTGTGCAGCAGCACCGGCCGCAGCGGGAAGCCCGCCGGCAGCGCGTGCCAGAGCGCGGCGAGCTTGGGCAAATTCGGCCGCGCGGCGGCGACCAGGTGCAATTCGGACGATTTGGCGAGGCCGGTCATGCGCCGGCGTCTCCGGCCATCGCGTCGGGGTGCGCGACCGCGACGCGAAAACCAGGCGGCGCGGCGTCGAACGGACGCGATCCGGGCGAAGCTACGGGGGCGGTCATGCGGGAACCCGCGCCGCACCGGGTGTGGCCGCGGCGCCTTCGACGACGCCGCAGAACCGGGCGGCGAGCAGCCGGCGGTCCCAGCGGCGCACCGCCTGCGCGCGGGCCGCGGCGCCCAAGGCCGCGCGCCGGGCGGGCGAGGCGGCCAAGGCGGCGAGGGTCCCGGCCAGCGCCGGGGCGTGGCCGGGCGGCGTGGCGATCCCGCACGGGCCGTCTGCGAGGAGGCGCGCGGCGCGACCGCCGAGCGCGGCGACCACGGGCAGGCCGGCGGCGAGGTAGTCCATCAGCTTGTTGGGCGCCGTCCACTCGGCGAACTCCGGCACCGGGGCGAGGCACTGCACGCCGATCTGGCTGCCGGCGAGGAGGGCGGCCAAGCGGGGTTTCGGCAGCGGGTCGAGAAAGGACAAATTGGCGAGCCCGGCCGCGGCGGCCTCGGCCATCAGGCGCGGCTTCTCCGACCCTTCGCCCACCAGCAGGAGACGCAGCGGCGCCCCCTCCGCCCGCAGCAGGGCGGCGGCGCGGAGCAGCAGGTCGAGCCCGTTGGCGCGGCCGTGCGCGCCGGCGTAGACGGCCAGCGGCTCGTGCGGGCGCGCCGCCTCCGGGCGCCAGGGCACGATCTGCGGGCCGAACAGGTCGAGGTCGGCGCCGTTCGGCACCACCGACACCGAAGACGGGTCGGCGCCGTGGGCCGCCGCGGTTTCCGCCATGCCCTCGGACAAGGCGACCACGGCGGCGGCGTTCCGGCAGGCGGCGTCGGCCAAGCGGTCCATGGCGAACCAGAGCGGCGGGGAGCCGACCCGCATCGCGCGCGGCAGTTCCGGCCAGGGGTCGCGGATCTCGAACACGAAGGGCGTGCCGCGCGCGCGCCGGGCCGCGAGGGCGGGAAGGGCGACGGAAAGCGGGGTGGACGAGGCCACGACCACGTCCCAGGGGCGGGACAGCGCGAGGGCGGAGGCGCGCGCGGCGTAGCGGGCGAAGGCCCCGGCGCGGGCGGCGAGCCCTTGGGCGTTGCCGCAGGAAACGGCGAACTCGACGACGCGGAACGCGCCGACCCGGCCTTCGCGCCGGCCGGAGCGGAACGGGCCGTCGAGGCCGGTTTCGGCGCCGGCGTAGCGCCCGCACGCGACCGTCACGGCATGGCCGCGCGCGGCCAGCGCCCGCGCCATGGCGAAGGAGCGGGTCCCGGTGGCGCCGGCCGGGGTGGAGAAGTGCTGGTGGAGGTACAGGACCTCCAGGCCGCCAGCGCTGCCGCCGCTCCCCCTCACGCCGCGGGCCACAGCGCGCGGACGGCGGCGATCACCCGGTCCTGCTCCGGCGGGGCCATGCCGCTGCCGGAGGGCAGGCACAGGCCGCGCTCGAACAGATCGGCCGCGACGGCGCCGCCGCCGCGCGGCGCGTCGCGGAACACCGGTTGCAAGTGGAGCGGTTTCCACACCGGGCGGCTCTCGATGCCGCTTTCGGACAAATGGCGGCGGAGGGCGTCGCGGTCGGGCGCGCCCTGCGTCGGGTCGAGCAGCACGGCGGTCAGCCAGCGCGAGGCGCGGCACCACGGCGCTTCGGGCATGAAGGACAGGCCGGGCAGCCCGCCCAGCGCTGCCCGGTAACGCGCGAAGACGGCGCGGCGCGCCGAAACCCGCGCGGGCAGGGCGCCGAGTTGCGCGAGGCCCACCGCCGCGAGCAGGGAGGACATGCCGTAGGCGTGGCCGGTGGTCTCGTGCTGGTAGTGCGCGCCCGGCTCGCGCGCCGCCTGGGACAGCGAGCGCGCGCGCGCGACCAACTCCGGTTCGTCCGAGGCGAGGGCGCCGCCGCCGCCCGCGGTGATGATCTTGTTGCCGTTGAAGGAGAAGACGGCGAGTCGCGCGCCGCGCCCGGCGTGGCGTCCGTCGCCGCGGGAAGCGCCCACCGCGCCGGCGCTGTCGCACATCACCGGCACGCCCCAGCGGTCGCAGAGCGCCACGATCGCGTCGAGGTCGCAGGGCTGGCCGAACAGGTCCACCGGCACCACGGCGCGCGGGAGGCGGCCGGCGCGGGCGGCGCGGGCGAGTTCCCGTTCGAGCAGATCGGGGTCGAGCGTCCAACTCGCCGGGTCCACGTCGAGGAAGCGCGGCACGGCTCCCATCTGCACCGCGGGCGCGACGGTGGCGACGAAGGTGAGGGCGGAGGTCCAGACCTCGTCCCCCGCCGAAACCCCGAGGCAGCGGTAGCCCAGGTGCAGCGCGGCGGTGCCCGACGCCGTGGCGAGGACGTGGCCGAAGCCGGTGGCGGCCGACAGCGCCGCCTCAAAGGCCGCCGGCACCGGCCCGGCGGGCGCCACCCACCCGCTTTCCAGGGTGGCCTCCAACGCGGCCATCTCCCCGCCTGTGAGATGGGGCGGCGAAAGGAGCACCTGGCCGACCGGGCGCGCCCGATCCGCGAAGAGCGAGAACAGGGGCGGATTCACGGACGAGGCGGGCGCCGAGGCATGGAGCCCCGCCGCGATGGCGAAACCGGCCACCACGCTGTAACTCCGAGTTGTATGACAATAATACTATTCTACTAAATGCGCCGGTCGCAAGATTCCACTGCTGACGGCGTGCGCGCCTTTCTGTGCCGTGTCCGCCCGGAGGCGCGATCGACGGCCACGTTGCCAGCAGCCGTGTTTAGTTGTATTTTCAAAACAAAATAGGGGTGGTACCGACTCCGTCCCCAGCCTCGCCATCAACCCACGGAAGTTCGTGCAAATACCTTCCATCCGCGAAACCCTGGCCTTCGTCCGCAACGCCCACGCTGGTGCCGTCGCCGGTGGCCAGCCCCGCTGGTTGCGCGCGGTGGCGGTGATGAACCTGCTGCCGGCCGTCTTGCCCGGCATCAAGGTTACGCACGAGGAGCGTCAAATCGCCCTTCTGCGCGACATCCTCCGCACCACCGCGGAAACCGAGGCGAGCCTTTCGCGGGCGGGGTTCCCGCCGGAGGTGGTCGCCAGCGTGCTCCGCTTGACCCGCTTCGACGCCGGGTTCGCCCATCTCGAACACCTCCGGGTGGTGGCAGAGTCGAAGGACCTAGCCGCGAAGCGCGTGGCGATGGCCGCCCTCTTGCGTGAGGAGCGGCAAGCCGCCGGCGCGTCCCCCGGCGAAACCGAAGAAGCGCGCGCCCGCCGGCGGAAGGCCATGACGCTTATGCAGCGCGGCCTCGGCTACTGACGTCCCGGGCGCCGGTCCTCCGTCGTCGTCAGGCGTGGCCGACGACCGGACCGGCCCCGCCCCCGAGGCCGCCGCTCCCGAGGCCGCCTTGGCCGTCGCCCCGCCGCGACTGCCACAAGGCCACGAAGTCTATGGGCGCCAGGAGCACCGGCGGGAAGCCGCCGTCGCGGGTGACGTCTGCGAGGATGTTGCGGGCGAAGGGGAACAGGAGGCGAGGGCACTCCACCAGCAGCACCGGCTCCACCTGCTCCGGCGGCACGTTGACGGTGAAGATGCCGCAATAGGCCAGTTCGGCGATGAAGCAGGTCTGGTCGGCGTTGTTCAGGTTCGCCTTGGCGTCCACGCGGATCTGGAGCGCCACCTCGAACACGCCGGCGTCCTGCTGGAGCGGCCGGGCTTGCACGTCGAGTTGGATGTCCACCCGCGGCTGCTCGCGGAGGAGGGTGAAGATCTCGGGCGCATTGGGGACCTCGAAGGACAGGTCCTTGGTGTACTGGATGTTGAGCACGAGCGGGCCGAGGCCCGGCGCGGCGCCGGGGGCGGCCTGGACGCCGGGCGGCAGGGGGGGCTGGTCGGACATGGCGGAAACCTCTCGTGCGGGGCGCCGCCGGGGCGGCGCGCCGCGGTTGGTCGGGGAACGGCGGCCTCCGGGCCGTCCTCCCCAGTTGCTTCAGGGCTTGGCCGCGGACACGTGCGGCGCGCGCCACACGATGCCGGCGGGCGCGGGTTCCGTCGGGTCGCAGCGGAGCCATTGCCCGTTGTCCACGCGCTCCCCCGTCATGGCGAGGATGAAGCCCCAGTGGGACACCACCAGGGTTTCGCGCCAATCTGGCAGCGCGGCCATCTCGGCGCGGAAATGCGCGGCGCGGGCTTCGATGTGGTGGTCGTGCTCCTCCTCGCCGGGCCACCACACCTCGTCGATGGCGGAGAAGTCGTGGTCGGGCCACGCGATGCGCAGGTCGGCGCAGGCGGAGCCCACGTCGCAGGTGAAGGCGTAGCGCTCCCGCACGCTGGGCGTGACCGTCACCGGCAGGCCGAGCCGCTTCGCCACCGGCGCGGCCGTTTGCAGGGCGCGGGTGTAAGGCGAGCACAGGATTCGCCGGATCGGCTCGCCGCCGAGGGCCTCGGCGGCGGCTTCCGCCTGTTTGTGTCCGAGGTCGGTCAGCTTCGGGTCGCTGATGCCGGGATCGCGGCGCGTGGCGGTGAAGTGCAGGTTGAACTCGCTCTGCCCGTGGCGCAGCAGGATCATGCGGGGTCCGGAGGGGAGGGGTTGGCGGGGAGCGGCGGCCCGGCGTCCGGAGCGCGCGCGTGTTCGGATCGCCCGGATACCGGCCGCGGGTCGGACGGGCAAGCCCGGCGCGGTTGCGGGCCACTCTCTCTCCTCTTATGTATGGGTGAACGGAGACCGATATGACTGGCGGAACGGTCGAGATCATCCTCCTCGCAATGGTCGCGGGTTTCTTGGTCCTGCGGCTGCGCAGCGTCCTCGGCCGCCGCCAAGGCTTCGAACGGCCGCCCCAGGCCGAGCGGCCGGCGAATTACGACCCCCGCGCCGCGCGGCCGGCCGATGGCGCCGCCGTTGAGGACGTGGCGCCTGCCGGTCCGAGCGCGGCCGGCGGCCCGGCGGGGCGCCGTGTCATCCCCGACCGGCGCGCCCCCGCAGGGCAGGCGCTGGTGCGCATCCAGGGCGTGGACGCGGGCTTCGACCCGTCCCGCTTCTTGGACGGCGCCGAGGCGGCCTTCCGCATGGTCGTCCAGGCCTTCGCCTCCGGCGATCGCGCGACGTTGCAGGCGCTGCTTTCCAGCGACGTCTACGCCGGCTTTGCCAAGGCGCTCGACGCGCGCGAGGCAGCGGGCGAGCGGCAGCGGACGGAGCTGCGTGCCGTGCACGAGGTGGCCATAGAGGCGGCGGACCTCCGCGGCACCGTCGCCGACATCACGGTCCGGTTCGTGACGGACCAGATCAACATGACCACCGGCCGGGACGGGGATGTGGTATTGGGCAGCGACGCGGTGACGGAGCTGACCGACCTTTGGACCTTCCAGCGCGACCTGAGCAGCGCCGACCCGACCTGGAAGCTGGTGGGCACCGGCGCCCAGTAGGACCACCGCGCCCGCCGGTCCGGGGCGGGGCCGCCGCTTCATCTCTTTCCCTGGGTCCGTACGGCGTTTTCGGACGAATGGCACGGCACAGGCCGCAGCGGCGTCGCCGCCTTGCTTCCTTGTCACTCCACTTCGTTGCAGGGCTTTGGCGCCGCAGCGTCAGACAGAGGGCGCGGTTCGGCCGTTGGCGGGACGAGTCTAGCCTTTTTGTTCCTGATCCGCGCGCGTGTCGCGCGGCGGCCGAGCGCAGCGACGGGGGCCGCTCGGCTGCGACGGGGCTGGCGCCGATGGTTCGTGCGGCGGCGACGTCCGCCCTGATCGTGGCCGGATTTTGCTTGTTCGTCGGAAGCAGTTCGCGTGCGCAGCCCGTGACGGTGCCCGATGGCTCGCTGTTCCGCGAGGTCGAATTCCGCGACATACCTGGCTGGCCGGGAGAGGACGCGGCACAAGCCTTGGCGCCCTTCCTCCACACCTGCCGCGGGTTGTCGGCGTGGGGCGCCGACCGGCCGACCGGCGGCGGGGGGGAGTTGGCGCGGCTCGGCGGGCGGCCGGGCGCCTTCGCGGGCGCTTGCGCCGAAGCCGAAGGCTTGGCCGAACACCTCGGCCGTCCCGCCGCGTCCCTTGGGGCGGAGGCCGGTGGCGCGGCGGAGCGGCGCACGGCGCTCGCGCGAGGCTTCTTCGAACGCAGGTTCCGGGCCTTCGCCGCCGGGACCGGCATGATGACCGGGTATTTCGAGCCGGAGCTGCGCGGGGCGGAGTACCCCGTCGGGCCGTTCCAGGTGCCGCTGCACGCGGCGCCTCCGTTCCTCTCCGCAGGGGCGCCGTTGCCCGACCGCGCCGCGATTGAGGCCGGCGCCCTGGCGGGGATGGGGCTGGAACTCGCCTGGGTCGATGACCCGGTGGACGCCTTCTTCCTGCACATCCAAGGCGCCGGCCGGTTGCGGCTGCACGACGGTCGCGTGCTGCGCGTGGGGTATGCGGGCAAGAACGGCCATCCCTACAAGGCGGTCGGGCGGGTGCTGCTCGACTCGGGCGCGATCCCGCGCGACCGGATGTCGATGCAGGCGATCCGCGCTTGGCTGGGGACGGCGCAGCCGGGCGAGGCGGCGGCGCTGCTGCGGCACAACCCTTCCTACGTGTTCTTCCGCGTGCTGGACGGGCTCGAACCGGGCGAGGGGCCGCCGGGGACGCTTGGCGTGCCGTTGACGCCGGGCCGCTCGCTCGCGGTGGACCCGGCCTTCATCCCGCTCGGCGCACCGGTTTTCGCCCTGACGCGCGACCCGGCGGACGGGGCGCCGATCCGGCGGCTCTTGCACGCGCAGGACACGGGCGGCGCCATCCGCGGCCCGGCGCGGGGCGACCTGTTCTGGGGCTGGGGCGAGGCGGCGGCGGCGCGGGCCGGGCCGATGCGGGAGGAGGCGGAGGTGTTCGTGCTGGTGCCGCGCGGCGAAGCGGCGCCCGGGGCGGGGGATGTCGCCGCCGCCGCGCCGGCGCTCCTTCCTGCGGCGCGGACGGCGCCTTAGATGACAGGGATGCTGCAAACCCGGCCGCGCGTCGCGCTCCTCGTCACCTGCCTCGTCGACCTTTACCGGCCGAACGTGGGCTTCTCCGCCATCAAGCTGCTGGAGGACGCGGGGTGCCAAGTGGAGGTGCCGCCGACCCAGACCTGCTGCGGCCAGCCCGCCTACAACAGCGGGGACCGCGCCGGGGCGCGCGACATGGCGCGGGCGGTGGTGGAGGCGTTCCTGCCCTACGACTACACGGTGGTGCCGAGCGGGTCCTGCGGCGGGATGGTGTCGCACCACTACCCGGGGCTGTTCGCGGACGACCCGCAGCTCCGCGCCAAGGCGGACGCGCTGGCGGCCAAGACCCACGAGCTGGTTTCCTTCCTCACCGATGTGATGGGCGTGGAGCGCGTTTCGGCGCGGCTGGACGGGGTGGCGACCTACCACGATTCCTGTTCGGGCCTGAGGGAGCTGGGGGTGAAGGCGCAACCGCGGCGGTTGCTGGCCGGCGTGAAGGGGTTGACGCTCAAGGAGATGCGCGACCCGGAGGTGTGCTGCGGCTTCGGCGGCACGTTCTGCGTGAAGTATCCCGGCATCTCGACCAAGATGGTGTCGGAGAAGGTCCGCGACGTGGCCGCCACCGGCGCGGACACGCTCCTCGCCGGCGACATGGGCTGCCTGATGAACATGGCCGGGCGCCTCCAGCGCGAAAACGTGCCGGTGAAGGTCCGGCACGTGGCGGAGGTGCTGGCCGGGCGCACGGGCGACGCGCCGGCGATCGGCGAAGCGGCGTCGGAGCGCTCGGACGCATGAGCGCGGCGGCGGCGGCGCTGCCGGCGGTTCTGGCGCCGCCGGGGCCGGCGGCGGCAACGCTGCACGCGGAGGTCGCGGGGCGCGGCTTCGCGCGGGTCCCGGGCGGCGCGATGGCGGCGTTGCTCGGGCCGGAAGCGGGCGAGGCGCTCGACGGGTTCGCGGCGAGCTGGGAGCGTTTGGAAACGGACGCCTTCATGGCGGACGGCGGTCGCTACCGGAGGCGGCGGCACGCCAATTTCGCAGCGCGCAGCGGCGTGCCGGGCCACGCGCGCGGGCCGCACCGGCCGCACTTCCAGGAGGTGGTCCACAACGGCCTCAATGGCGGGGTGGAGCGGTGGTTCGCGCCGGTGGAGGACGCGGTGGCGGGAAGCGCGGCGCTGCGGGCGCTGCTCGACCTCGGGCGCGGACTGGCGGACGCGCTGCACTGCGAGCGGGACTGGTTCGTGGAGGCGCACCAGTTCCGGATCGAGGCCGCCGCCGGCGCGCCGGGCTTCCCGACGCCGGAGGGCGTCCACCACGACGGCGTGGACGTGGTGCTGATCGCCATGGTCGCGCGGCGCAACCAGGCGGGCGGCGAGACGCTGGTGGCCGACGCGGACGGGGCGGAGCTGGCGCGCTTCACCCTGCTCAACCGGCTCGACACGGCGCTGCTGGACGACCGCCGGGTGCGGCACGGCGTGTCGCCGGTGCGGCCGGCGGACCCGGCGCTGCCCTCCTGCCGGGACGTGCTGGTGCTGACCTGGAAGCGCGGCGGTTCGCCCGGCTGAGCGGCCGCCGCCCGGCCGTCAGTACCGGAGAACGGCGGCCGCCGGCGCTTCGCCCGGCATCCCGCCCGGCGGCAGCACGAACACCTTGCCGCCTTGCTTGAGCGTCAGGGTGGCCGCGGCGTCCAGCAGGTCGGTGCCGCCCTTTGCGCCGTCCGGCAGGCGCTCCGCTGTCCCGTCCGCCTCGCCGATCCTGCCCCAAACCGCCGCGCCCTCCTCCAACAAGAGCGTGTCCACCCGGCCCGCCGCCGCCTCGACCGAAGCCGCGGCGCGCCGGTCGCCGCTGCCGGCCAGCGCCGCGAGGCGTTCGACCGCCTCGCGCCGGTCCGCGTCCAGCCGCGGCCGCATCACGGCGTAGGCCGCTTCGTGCAGCGCCCCCCCGTCCAGCGCATCCGGGTTGCCCTCCACCACGCCGGCGAGGAGCGGGCCGAGCGTGGTGAGCTTGCCGAAATGCCCGGCGATCTCCGCATCGGCCGCGAGCACGATCGGAACGCGGTCCCGCGCCGCCTGATCTTCCACGGCCGCCGCCAAGCGGCGGACGAACTCTTGGAGGCGCCCCTTGCGCCAATCCTCGGGGCTGTCGCCGTACACCTGCGCTTGGCTGATGTTCGCCGCGCCGACATGGGGCCGGTTGGGCGGGCTGGCCTGCAAGGGATTCTCGTAGTCCGGGTCGCCCACCACCGCCTCCATGCCTTGCGGCAGGCCCAATTCGGCGGCGTCGCGCTCTTGCAAAGCGAAGCGGGACGCGTCGTGCAGCCTGACGCCGCCGGCGGTCACGCTCAAAACCCGGAACGCGCCGTCAGCCGCCAGCAGCGGGACGAGCGGTTTGATCCGGAAGCCCTCGCCGACGCGGACGGAAGGCTCCAACGGGATCGGCACCTTGTGCGTCCGCATCGCCCCGTCTCCCAGGAAGAGGGCGAGGCCGTGGCTCTGGTGCTGCCAAAAGCCGTAGTCCTCCACCAGCGCCGCTGCGGGCGCGAGCAGCGCTTCCGCCGCCCCGCGGTCGAGGCCGGCCGCCTCCAGCGCGTCGCGCGCTTCCGCGAGAAGCGTCTTGAGGCGGATCGGGTCCTGCCGGATTTCGGTGCCGCGCACGTGGGTCGGCAAGAAGAGCGACACGCCCGGCGAGGGCGAAGCGTCCATCAGCGCTTCGAGGTCTGAGCGGGTGAACATCGGCTACGGCTGGGGGTCGTGGCGGATGGACCGGGCGCCCTTGGCGTCGTCGGCCCGGCCGAAATCGGTGTCCAGCAACGCCCTCAACTTCTTCGCCGCGCCCTCGTAGGCTTCTTCCAAGGTCCGGGCCTGGTGCGTGGCGGCCACGGGTTGCCGGCCGGCGGGCCGCGCCTCCATCGCGCACCGCTTGTCCGCGCCGGCCGACCGGGCGGCGCTCTGGTCGCCGAGGTGGACCTCGACGCGGGTGAGGCGGTCGGCGAAGCGCCGGAGCGCCGACTCCACGGCCGCCTGCACGCGGGCCTCCAAGGCCTCGCGGCCCTCCACGTTGTTGTCCGTGTTGACCTGAATCTGCACGACGCCTCCTGACGGGCTTGGCCCCTGCCACCCGCTGCGGCAACGCCCGCCGTCGCGGGCGGTTGGGCAGAGAAGCCGCTTTTCCTGCCGGGCTGCGGCCGCCCCGTTCCGGCGAAGGCCGGTCGCGGGAGGGCGGGGCGGGCGTTGGGCGTGGCTTGGCCCGCCGCCATCGCTAGGATGTCGCCACCCGGATGGAGGAAAAGGCGACCGTGCGAGGCTCAGGCACCGAATCGTGGCGCTGGGACGCCGCCGACATCGCCCGCGCCGTCCGGCTCGGCAGGGTTTCGGCGCGGGAAGTGGCGGAGGCCGCGCTGGCGCGGCAGGCGGAGGCGAACCCGGCCATCAACGCCGTGGTCCTGCCGCTGGAGCGCGAGGCGCTGGAAGGGGCGGAGGCGGTGGACGCCGCGCGGGAGCGGGGCGAGGCGCTGGGGCCGCTGGCCGGCGTGCCCGTCACCACCAAGATCAACGCCGACCAGCGCGGCCTGCCCACCAGCAACGGGGTGGTGGCGTTCCGGAACGTGGTGGCGGCCGAAGACAGCCCTGTTGTGGCGAACCTGCGCCGCGCCGGCGCCGTCATCATCGGCCGCACCAACACGCCGGCCTTCTCCTGGCGCTGGTTCACAGACAACGCGCTGCACGGGCGGACGCTGAACCCCTGGAACGCGGGGGTGACGCCGGGCGGCTCCTCGGGCGGCGCTTCGGCGGCGGTGGCGGCGGGCATCGGCGCGGTGGCGCACGGCAACGACATCGGCGGCTCGGTGCGCTACCCGGCTTACGCGTGTGGAGTCGCGGGCCTGCGGCCCTCGGCGGGGCGCATCCCGTCCTTCAACCCTTCAGCGGCGGCGGAGCGGCCGTTGTCGGGGCAGGTGCTGTCGGCGCAAGGGCCGCTGGCGCGGCGCGTCGGCGATCTGCGGCTGGCGTTGCAGGCGATGGCGGCGCCGGACCCGCGCGATCCGTGGCAGGCGCCGGTGCCGCTTTCGGGGCTGCCGGCGCCGGCGCGGCCGATCCGGGTCGCGCTCTGCGCCGACCCGGCGGGCGGGGGCGTGCACCCGACGGTCGCGGAGGCGGTGGACCGGGCCGGCAAGGCGCTCGAAGCGGCGGGCTACGCCGTGGAGCCGGCCGAACCGCCCAACTGGGCCGCGGTGGCGGAAGACTGGGACGCCTTCATCAACGCCGAGGCCACCGTCTACATGCGCGCGGGCTTCGAGCAGCACGCCGACCCCGCCGCGCGCGGCATCTTCGCCCGCTCCTCGGCGCGGCCGCTGCCGGCGATCGAAGACTACATGCGCCTCTTGGCGCGTCGCGCCACGCACCAGCGCGCCTGGGCGCGGTGGATGGCGGAGCGGCCGTTGCTGGTGATCCCGTGCTCGAACGAGCCGCCTTTCCCGCAGGGGCTGGACGAAACCGATTTCGACCGCGTGTTCCGGGCGCAGTCGCCGCTGTTCCCGACCGTGCTGCTCGGCCTGCCGAGCGTCGCGGTGCCGGCGGGCGTGGTGGACGGGTTGCCGACCGGCGTGCAGGTGGTGGCGCCGCGGTGGCGGGAGGACTTGGCGCTGGACGCGGCGGAGGTCATCGAGGCGGCTTGGCCGATGCCGACGCCGATCGGGCCGCGGGGGTGAGACGACAACGAGCAGCGGAGTTCCGGCCGCGAGAGGCGGCCGCGAATCTTCCGGCCTCCCGCCACGGATGGACCGACCGTGGCGTCCCTAGACGGCCGCGCGCCGACTTACGCCGCTTCGGGCAGCAGAGCCGGATTGCGCCAGCCCTGAACCCCGTCCACGACCAAGGAATCGCCCGGTCCCAGGATGGCCGGGCGTTCGATCTCCAGGCGCCATCCGGCCCGGAGCAGCGTGTCGCGCAGCCGCTCCTCGATGCGGCGTGAATGCGTGCCCACCAACAGGTAGGCGACCTTCGCCCGGAGCGTGTCGAGGGTGCCGGCGACGAGATCGGCCTCGCCGCCTTGGATGTCGACGTGGAGGAGGTCGACGCGGGCGTGGGGGCGGGCCAGCTCGCCCAGGGCCACCATCGGAACCTCGTCGTAGTCGCCCGACCCGACCGCGTCCCGCCGCTGCGCTTCCGTGGCGCCGAAAACCGGCTCCAGGCCCCAGGCCTCGCCCGCCTTCTCCTGCTTGGGAAACAGCGCGACGCCGGAGGTCGCGGCGGCGATGCCGCGGTGGAGTTCCACCTGCGAGGGCAGGAAACCGTTCGTGGCGGTGGCCTCGCGGGCGAAACCGATGTGGCCCTCGTCGCCCTCCACGCCGACCAGCCGCACGTCGAGGCCGGCGCGCCGGGCTGCGACGCCGGTGTTGTTCAGCCAGCAGCCCCAGCCGCATCCGAGTTCGACCACGGTGAAGGAGCCGCGCGCCAGGTCCACGGCGCGCAGCGCGGCGCCCCATTCCGCGATGTCGGCGTGCCAGTTGGCCGGGATCGGGACGCCCTCGACCTGCCCGGCCTTGCCGTCGAGGATAGACGGGAAGAATCTGGGTTCGATGGCAACGCCGAGGAAGTTCACCAGGAAGCCCGGGCGCGGCGCCGGGTCCGGCACGGCGTGGCGGCGCATGACCTCCTGCGGGTCGAAGGTCGCCTCGTAGCGGAAGAAGCGATCGGTGATCGCGTCGCCGGACTCGGCCGGGCCGGCGACGCGGGTGCGCAGCCGGGCGCGGAGGAGGGCGCGCACGCCGCTCAGCTTGCGGAGCGCCGGGAATCTGCGGGCCGCCCTCCGGAGGAAGCGCGCGCCGGCGCCGCCTGCGGCGCCTCCACTCACCGAAACACCGGCGGCGCGTCGTCGTCCGGCATCTCGGGCAGCGGCACCTCGATCCTGACCGTGGACGGGTCCACGCCCGTGCCGCGGTCGAGCCAGTAGGTCACGCTCTCCGGCCAGAAGATCACGATCGCCACCAGCACCAGTTGCAGCCCCACCCAGGGGATGGCGCCCCAGTAGATGTCTGCGCTGCGGACCTCCTTGGGCGCGATGCCGCGCAGGTAGAACAGCGCGAAGCCGAAGGGCGGGTGCATGAAGCTGGTTTGCATGTTCACGCAGAGCAGCACCCCGAACCACACCAGGTCGATGCCGAGCTTGGCCGCCACCGGCGCCAGCAACGGCACGACGATGAAGGCGATCTCGAAGAAGTCGAGGAAGAAGGCGAGGAAGAAGACGAAGATGTTGACGAAGATCAGGAAGCCGACCTGGCCGCCGGGCAGGCCGGACAAGAGGTGCTCGATCCACAGCGAGCCGTCCACGCCCTGGAACACCAGCGAGAACACGGTGGCGCCGATCAGGATGAACATCACCATCGCGGTGATGCGCATGGTGTTGCCCATCGCCTCGCGGATCAGCGCCCAGGTGAAGCGGCCGTTCAGGACGGCCAAGCCCGCCGCGCCGACCGCGCCCATGGCGCCGGCCTCCGTCGGCGTTGCCAGGCCGAGGAAGATCGTGCCCAGCACCAGGAAGATCAACACGATGGAGGGCACCATGCCCTTGAGCACGCGCCACCAGAGCGCCCACCCCCGCTGCGTCAGCGCCTCGTCCGGCAGCGCCGGCACGCGGTGCGGCGCGAAGATCGAGACGCCGGCGATGAAGGCGACGAAGAGCAGGATCTGTAGGATGGAGGGGCCGATCGCGCCGGCGTACATGTCGCCGACCGATTTGCCGAGCTGGTCGCCGAGCACGATCAGCACCAGGGAGGGCGGGATCACCTGGGTGATGGTGCCGGACGCGGCGATGACGCCGGTGGCGATCCGCATGTCGTAGCCGTAGCGCATCATGATGGGCAGCGAGATCATGCCCATGGCGATGACGGAGGCGGCGACGGTGCCGGTGATGGCGCCGAGGATCGCGCCCACGATGATGACGGCGTAGGCGAGGCCGCCCGGGACCTTGCCGAACAGTTGGCCGGTGCCCTCTAGCAGGTCTTCGGCGAGGCCGCAGCGCTCCAGGATGGCGCCCATCAAGGTGAAGAAGGGGATCGCCAAGAGGAGGTCGTTCGACAGGATGCCGAACACCCGCAGCGGCAGGTTGCCGAGATAGGCCGGGGTGAAGAAGCCCAGCTCGATGGATAGGAAGCCGAAGAACAGCCCGACCGCCGAGAGCGAGAAGGCGACCGGGAAGCCGATCAGCAGGAACACCACCAGGCCGCCGAACATCAGCGGCGGCATGACCTCCACGTTCACCATGAGAGGGGCCGCCTCATTGATCGGGCCGGTGGTATTCGACCACCACCTCGGCTTCCGGCTGCTCGCCGCGCAGCAGCGCCACGCGCTTCACCAATTCCGACAAGCCTTGCAGGCTCAAGAGGACGAAGCCGAGCGGCATCAGCAGCTTCACCGGCCAGCGGAGCAGCCCGCCTGCGTTGGGCGAACCCTCGTTGCGGATGAAGCTGTCCACGAAGAAGGGCCAAGTCATCCATGCCAGCAGCAGCGTCGCCGGCAGCAGGAACAGGATGATGCCGAGCACGTCCACCCAGATGCGCGCCCGCGTCCCCAGCATCCCGTACACCAAGTCCACCCGAACGTGCTCGTTGCGGAACAAGGTGTAGGAGGCGCCGAGCATGATGATGCCGGCGAAGAAGTACCACTGCACCTCCAACCAAGCGTTCGAGGAGTAGGAGATGCCGTAGCGCACGAAGGCGTTGCCGGCGGACACGGCGCAGGCGAGCAGCACGAACCAGTCCGCCACGCGCCCCATCGCGGCGTTGATCGAGTCCACGCCCCGGCTGAAGGCGAGCAGCGGCCGCATCACCGCCGTTGCTCGCCGGCGGCGCCGCGCTGCTCCTGGGCGTGCTGGAAGTAGACGAAGTTGTCGAAGGTGTTCTCCGCCACCCGGAACCATTGGAATTGGGTGTCGCGGAAGGCGCGAAAGTTGTCGTACACCTTCTTGAAGGCCTCGTTCCTGGCGGCCGTCTCGTCGTAGAGCTCGAAAGCGGCCTTGTAGCAGGCTTGGAGCACCTCGCGCGGGAAGGCGCGGAGCTGGGTGCCGGCGGCGACGAGCTGGCGCAGCGCCTGCGGGTTCTGCGCGTCGTACTTCGCCATGGTCTCCAAGGTCGCGTCGCGGCAGGCGCTTTCCAGCACCTCGCGGTAGGCGGGCGGCAGTTCGTCGTGCTTCGGCTTGGCGACGTAGAAGGAGAGGTTCAGCGCGCCCTCCCACCAGCCCGGGTAGTAGTAGAAGGGCGCGACGCGGTTGAAGCCGAGCTTCGCGTCGTCGTAGGGGCCGATCCACTCGGCGGCGTCGATGGTGCCCTTTTCCAGCGCCGGGTAGATGTCGCCGCCCGCGATCTGCTGCGGCACCACGCCGAGCTTGGCGAAGACCTGCCCCGCGATGCCGGCGATCCGCATCTTGAGGCCATTCAGGTCCTGGACGGTCTTGATCTCCTTGCGGAACCAGCCGCCCATTTGCGCGCCGGTGTTGCCGCAGGGAATAGACACGGTGTTGAAGCGCTCGAAGAACGGCCGCAGCGCCTCGCGCCCGCCGCCCGAGTAGAGCCAGGCGTTGAGCTGGCGGGTGTTCATGCCGAAGGGGACGGTGGCGTCGAAGGCGAAGGTCGGGTCCTTGCCGACGAAGTAGTAGGAGGCGGTGTGCGCGCACTCCACCGTGCCGCCCTGCACCGCGTCCGCCACTTGCAGGCCGGGCACGAGCTCGCCGGCCTGGAAGACGCGGATCTGGAACTTGCCGTCCGTCATCGCCGCGACGCGGCGGGACACGTGCTCGGCGGCGCCGTAGATGGTGTCGAGGGTGCGCGGAAAAGAACTGGCGCAGCGCCAACGGACTTCGGGCGCCGTTTGCGCCAGGGCCGGCGCGGCGAGCGCCGCTGCGCCGGCGACCGCGCCGCCGGTGATCAGTCCGCGACGACTCATGGACGTTCTTCCTCGCTCCGTTCTGGCGTGGGCCGGTTCTGACGGCGCCGGCCTCCCTGTGCGCAGTGTGCTTAATGCGAGACGGGTGCGGCGCAAAGGGCGCCTTTCGCGGCGCGCCCTGACGCGGCCCCCTTCACGGGGCGCCGGGGCGGTGGCTTCATGCCGGCCGTGACCATTCCGCCCGCCGCTGCCGCCACCCCGTGCTGACCGCCCTGGCCGTCGGCGCCGCCCTCCTCCTCGCGCTCGGCGCCTTCGCCGCTTCGCCGCCGGGCCGGGGCAGAACGGGCGCGTCGGTGGTGGGGGGCGGGTGCGTCGCGGCCTCTGCGGGTTTGGCCGTCCTCGGCCTCGCCGCCCTCGCGCCCGACGGCGAACCGGCGGGGGCGCTGACGCTTCCGCTGGGCCCGATCCGGGGGGGCGCCGCCTTGGCGCTGGACGGGTTGTCGGCGTGGTTCTTGGTGCCCGTGGGGATCGCGGGCGCCGGTTGCGCGCTTGCCGCCGCGGCCTCGCCGCCCCAGGCGCGTGGGCCGGCGGCGCTGCCGCTGTCGCTCGCCGGGTTGGCGCTCTGCTTCGCGGCGGCGGATGGCGCCTTGATGCTGTGCGGCCTCGGCTTGGTCCTTTTGGTGGTGGCGACGGGCGGCGAAGAACCCGGCGGCGCGGCGCCTGTGCTCGCCGTGGCGGGGCTGCTGTGCCTGGGCGCGGCGCTCGGCCTCCTGGGCGGCGCGGCGACCGGGTTCGACACGCTGCGCGCCCTGCCGCCCGAAGGTTGGCGGGCGGCGGCCGTGCCGTTCCTCGGCCTCGCCGGGGCGGGCGCGATCGCCGCGGCGCTGCCGCTCGCGGTGTCCCGGCCGGCGGGGGGCGTGGAAGCGCCGTTGCTCGCCGCGGCGCTGCCCTTGGCCGCCGTGTACGCATTGGCGCGCCTGCTCCCCGACCTCGGCGGGCCGGCGCAGCCGTCGTGGTGGGGCTTGCCGCGCGGCGCGGGCGGCGGCGCGGGCGCGGCGGCGGCGGCGGCGCGGGCGGCGTTGGCGGAGG
>NZ_BAAAFZ010000029.1:96880-100572 GCF_039523795.1 Craurococcus roseus
CCAGGAGGAATGGCTGGGCCGGCGGTGGACCGACGCCATCCACCCGGAGGACGCGGGGCGCGTGGCCCGGTTCGCCGGCGCCGCCGTGGCGGGCCTTTGCGCGATGGCGCTCGGCGCGGCGCTGGTGTTCCGCGGCGCGGACCTTGGCGCCCTGGCGGCGCTGGCCGTCGGCGGAGGGTTGCTGCTGGCCGCGGGCGGCGGCTTGGCGGTGGCGGCGCTGGCGCTGGTGGCGGCGCTCCTGGCGCGGTCCGCGGGGAGCGCGCGGCTCGACCGCCTCGGCGGGCTGGCGCGGTTCATGCCCATCGCCGCCATGGCGGCGGCGCTGCCCGCCGTCATGACCCTGGCGATGCTGCCGCTGTTCCCGGGCTTCGCCGGCTCCTGGGCCTTGATGCAAGCGCTGGTGTCCGGGTGGCGCTTGGGCGGCGCCGCCTTGCCGCTGTTCTGCGCGGGGGGACTCGTGCTCGCCGGGGCGGCGTCGGCGGTCCTCGCCGCTGCGATGCTGCGGTTCTTCGCCGCCGCCTTTCTCGGCCGGCCGCGGACGCCGCGCGCCGCGGGCGCGCGGGACGCGGCGGGCCTGTCCTGCTGGGCGCTGCTGCTCCCCGTCGCGCCGTTGGTGCTCCTGGGGTTGGCGCCGGGCTTGGCGCTCGCCTGGGGCCGGGCGGCGCTGGCCGTGGTCGCCGGCCGGGCGCCGGTGCCCACGCGCGGCGCCGGCTTGGCGTTGGCGGAGGGTGGCGCCGCTTACGCGCCGCTGCTGCTCGCGGCCTTGCTCGCGCTGTTCGGCCTCGCGGTCGCCGCCTTGGTGCTGCGGCTGGCGCCGCCGGGCGGGGCGGGGCGCGGGCCGGCTTGGGAGGGCGGGTTCCTCGCGCCGCCGCCGCACTTGCCCTTCGGCGAGCCGTTGACGCAGCCGAGCGCCGCCGGGCTGGCCGAGCCGCTCCTGGGCTTGCTCGGCGGACCGGCGGCGGCGCGGCGCGCGTCGTCGTCGCTCGTTCGCCGCCTCCGGGCGACGGTGACGGGCGCCCCGCTTCCTTCCCGAACCACCGCGGGCGCGGCGCTGGGCGGCGCGCTCTTCCTCCTCGCGGCGGCCTTGGCGGCGCTGGCCGTCGCCGGGGGCGGGTGAAGGCGGTGGCGCCCTGGAGCGGGCTCCTCCTCCAGATCCTGCACGCCGCGCTGCTGCTGGCGGCGGCGCCGCTGGTCGCCGGGCTGACGCATTGGGTGCGAGCGCGGTTGGAGGGGCGGCGCGGCGCTTCGCCGCTACAGCCCTACCGCGACCTTGCGCGCGGCCTGCGCCGGCTGCCGGTGCTGGCGCCGGGCGCTTCGCCGTTGGCCGCGGCGGCGCCGCTGGTGGCGGTCGGGGCGCTGGCGCTCGCGGCCGGGCTGCTGCCGCCCGTGCTGCTCCCCGGCCTCGGCGGCCCGACGCTCCTCGGCCCAGCGCCCGCCGCGCTGTCCCTCGATCCGGTCGCGCCCGCGCCGGCGCCGGTGTCGGGCGATCTGGTGCTGATCGCCGCGCTGCTCGGCTTGTCGCGCTTCGCGTTGGCGCTGGCGCTGGCCGACGCCGGCACCGCCGCCGGCGGCCTCGGCGCGTCGCGGCTGGCGGCGCAACCGGCGTTGTTCGAGCCGGCGCTGCTGCTGGTGGCGCTGTGCGCGGCGGCGCTCGCCGGGGCGGCGGCCGCGTCCGGCGGGGCCGACGCGGGTCCGGACGGGGCCGTCGCGCTTGGGGCACGGGCGCCGCTGTTGCTGGCGCTGGCGGCGGTGCTGCTGGTGGCCGCGTCCGAAACGCCGGGACCGCCGGTCGGGGGGGTGGGCGGCGGCGCGATGCTCCACGACCTCGGAACCGCGCCGGAGGCGGCCGGGATGGACTTTTCTGGCTGGCACCTCGCGCTCTGGGATTACGCGCGGGCGCTGCGCCGCACCCTGTTCCTCGCGCTGCTGCTGGCGCTGTTGCCCTGGTCGCCCCCGGGCGGCGCGGTGCTCGGGCCTTTGTTCGGGATGGCGGGGTTCGGCCTAGCGTGCGTCGCGGCCGCCGCCGTGGAGGGCGGCCTCGTCGCGCCGCACCCGGAGCGGGTGCCGGCCTTGGGCGTCGGCGCGGTGGCGCTGGCGGCGGTGGCGGCGGCGTTGCTGCTGCTCGGGGGCGTGGCGGCTTGAACGGCGCGTCCTTCGCCGAGGCGGTGCCGAACCTCGCCGGCGCGGCGATGCTGCTGCTCGGCCTCTTCTTGCCGACCCGGCGGAGGCCGGACGCAGCGGCGCGTCTGGTGGCTTGGCAAGGCGGGCTCCTTGCGCTCGCCGCGGCGTCCGCCGTTTGGAGCGGGGCGGCGGCGCCATCTTTTTGGTTCGTCGCGTTCGGCGCCCTGGCGGGGCGTGCGCTGCTCCTTCCCGCGCTGCTCCGGATGGCGGCGGATGGCCGCGGCGCGGCGGCGCGGGAGGCGGCTGGCCCCGCGCCGCTCCTGCTGGGCGGCGGGCTGGCGGTGCTGGCCGTCGCCGCGGTGGTGCCGACGGGCGCCGGCGTCGCGTCCGGGACCCGGGAAGGCTTGGCGCTGGCGCTCGCCACGCTGCTCGTGGGGGTGTTGGCGATGCGGCTCCGGCGGGGCGTCTTCTCCGGCTTGGCCGGGCTGGTGGCCGCGGAGAACGGGGCGCTGCTCGGGCTCGTCCACGCCGGCGGGGCGCTGCCGGGCGCGGCGGCGCTGGCGGTGCTGTCGCCGGGGTTCGTGGCCTGCGTCGCGCTGGCGACGGCGCGCGGCGGCAGCGGCACACAGGGCGTTTCCCTGCGGACGCTGTTCCGGGCCGCGCGCCGGTGATTCCGGTCTGGCTGCCGGTCGCGGTGCCTTGGGCGGGGGCGGCGCTGCTCGCCGCGCTGCGCCCGAGGCGGCCGGCCTTCGTCGGCCCGGCCGTCGCGTTCGCTTCCTTCGCCGCGGCGGTCGCGCTCGCCGCACGGAACGGCGCGGAGCGGCCGACGGCCGACGCGCTCGGCGTCGCGCTGCTGCTGGCCGGCGCCGCGGCCGCGCTGCTGGTCGCGGTTTGGAACGCCGGGGCGGCCCCGGCCGACGCGCCGGGCGGGGAGAACCGGTTCGTCGCGGCGGGTTTTCCGCTGCTCCAGGGGGCGCAAGCGCTGGCGCTGCTGGCCGATGACGCGGCGGTGGCCTGGATCGGGCTGGCGGTGGCGACCGGCTCCGGGGTGGCGATGGTGGCGCTTGCGGGCGGGGCGGGGCGGCGTCGCGCCTTTGTCGCGGCTTGGCGGATGCTGTTGTCCTGCGGCGCCGGCCTGTCGCTGGCGCTGCTCGGCGTCGCGCTGCTGCACCGGGGCGTGGCGGCGGCGCCGTCCGGCTTGGAGAACCTGGGGTTCGTGCTGGTGCTGGCGGGTCACGGCGCCGTCGCCGGCTTGGCGCCGTTGCACGCTTGGCTTCCCCGGGCGGCGGCTGTCGCGGCGCCGCCGGTGGTGGCGCTGGTGGCCGGACTGCTCCCGCCGGCCGCGCTGCACGCCGTGCTCCGCGCGGCGGAGGCGGCGGGGCCGACGTCCGGCGCCTTGCCCGCGTCGGCGCTGCTGGTGGCTGTGGGCCTCGCCACGGCGGGGCTCGCCGCGGTGTCGGCTTGGAGGCTGCCGTTTCGCGCGGCGGCGCGGGGGCTGCCGGGCCGGGGCGCCGCGGGGCTGGTCGGGCTCGCCGCGGTGGGGTTCGGCCTCGGCGGCGCGGGGGGGGGGT
>NZ_BAAAFZ010000030.1:0-9277 GCF_039523795.1 Craurococcus roseus
CGCTGTTGCTCAACCGCTTCGAAACCATCATAGGCCTCGCGGAGATGGTGAACCTCGCCCGCGCGGTCGAGGACGACGACGAGGAGGGCGCGCGCAAGGCCGCCGACGACCTCGACGAGATCGCGGTCGTCCAGCACCGGCGCCGGGCGGCGACGCGGCTGAAGATGGAGCTGGACCTCGCGCCCGCCGCCGCCGCGACAGCGCAGCTCGCGCCCGAGGCGCACACCTACCCGGAGTGGGACCACGCGCGCCGCGCCTACCACCCGGCGCATTGCCGCGTCCTCGCGGAGCCCGCCGCCGCCGAAGGCGAGGACTGGCGGCCCGACGAAGCCGCCCGCCGCCGCATCCGCCGCGTGCGCCGGCAATTCGAGGCGCTCAGGCCGCGGCGCCAGATCCTGCACGCCCAGCCGGACGGGGAGGAGCTCGACCTTTCGGCCGTGGTGCGCGCCCTCGCAGACCGGCGCGCCGGCGCGCCGGGCAGCGAGCGCCTGTTCAGCGCCGCGCGGACGAACCAGCGCGACCTCGCGGTCGCCGTGCTGGTGGACGTCTCGCTCTCCACCGACGCCTGGGTCGAGGACCGCCGCGTGCTGGACGTGGAGAAGGAGGCGCTGCTGGCGCTGGCCGCCGGCCTCGACGCCTGCGGCGACGAGCACGCCGTCTTCGCCTTCACCTCCCGCCGGCGCGACGCGGTGTGGGTCCGCACCGTGAAGGACTTCGACGACCCGTTCGACGCCCGCGCCCTGCGGCGCATCCAGGCGCTGAAGCCCGGCCACTACACGCGGATGGGCGCCGCGGTGCGCCACGCCGCGCGGCGCCTGGCCGACCGCCCGCGCGGCCACCGCCTCCTGCTGCTGCTCACGGACGGGAAGCCGAACGACGCCGACCACTACGAGGGCCGCTACGCGGTGGAGGACACACGCATGGCGATCCGCGAAGCGCGGCGCGCGGGCACGCGGGTTTTCGGCGTCACGGTGGACCGCGAGGCGCGCGACTACTTCCCGTACCTCTTCGGGCCGGGCGCCTACGCCATCTTCCCCGACATCTCCCGCCTGCCCACCGCCCTGCCGGCGATCTACCGGCAGGTCGCGGGCTGAAGCGGCGGGCGGGAACCGGAACGGCGCGTGCGCCCCGGCCGCCCACGCACCCCAGAAAGGGCCAAGACGATGTTCAAACGGACGCTCCTCCTCGCCGCCGCCGCCGCCGCCGCGCCGGTCGCCCTCGCCGCCGGCAAGGCGCGCGCGCAAGCGAACATCGCGCCCGACCCCACGCCGCGCTTGCCGCCCCAGCCGGGCCAGGGCCTGCCGCTGGAGGACGCGCGCTTCCTGCGCAACGCCGCCGCGCTCAGCGGCGCACAGGCCGAGGCGGCGGCGCTGGCGGCGGAGCGGGCCGGCGACGAGGAAACGCGCCGCTTAGCCGCGAGCCTCGGGGAGCGGCACCGCCGGCTGGCGGAGCAGGTCCGCGGCCTCGCCCGTGCGCGCGGCGTGTCAACGGACGCGCCGAGGACGGGCGAGGAAGAACCGGGCGGTGGTCCCATGGCCCGTGCCAGGCAGCGGCTCGAAGGCTTCCGGACCGCGGCCGCGCCGGGTGGCGGCGGCGACCTCGGCCGCGAATTCCTCGCGGCGCAGATCGACGTCCACCCGGCGTTCGTTGAGCTGTACCAGACCCAGGCTTCGCACACGACAGACCGCGAGCTCGGCCGCTTCGCCATCACGTCGCTGGTCGGGTTGCAGGAGGACTTCGCGGCCGCCGCGCGCCTCGGGGAGCGGCACGGCCTCCGGCGCCCCGACCGGGTGCTGGCGAATCCGCCCCAGTACGGGCCCGGGGCGGGGCCGCCCCGTTGAAGCGGCCGCGCCGGCCGTTCGGCCGGACGCACGCGCAGGGCGGCGCTTCCGTCCCGACGCCGCCGTCCCTTGGACGCCGGCGCGCCGCCTCACTCCGCTCCTTCGCGCGGGTCGGGATCGCTGGAGGAAGAAGGCCGGGTGGCTATGAAGGCCGCCGCGCCGGCCATGCAGGCGAGCGCCGCGCCGAGCGCGAAGGCGTTCTCCACCATCGCCCCCGTCAACGCCGCGCCGGCGGCCAGCGCGACGAAGGCCCGCCGTTTCGCCCCGCGCGACACCTCGCCCCGCTCCTGCCAGCGACGCAGGGCGGGCCCGAAGCGGCGGTCGCGGCGCAGCCGCTCGGCCAAGGCCGGGGAAGCGCGGCCGTAGGCCCAAACGGCGAGCAGCAGGAAGGGGGTGGTCGGCAGCAGCGGCAGCACGACGCCCAACGCCGCCGCGCCGACGCTCGCGTGCCCGAGCGCGAGCAGTCCGAAGCGCCGGACGCCGCCCGCCGCGGGCGCGACGGCGACCGCCTCCTCCCGCTCCGCTTCCGGCTGGTCGCGCCGTCGCATGAACCGCCTCCTCAGCCCGGCTGCCCGTCGGCCCGCGGCCGGACCGGGATCGGCGCGGACACCGCCAGGAACCGCGCGTGGCCGGGCACCCTCGGCCGCGAGGCGGCCGGGTCGCGCACCGCGCGCCCGGGCGGCGCCGCCGCGATCATGGTCGCCAACGCCCCGGCGCTTTGCAAGCGCGGCCGCCGCGAGCCCCGGTGCGCTCCGGGAAGCGGCCGGCCGCAGGGGCGCGGCGCTTGTCGGCGGCGCGTCAACCCGCCGAGTCGAACCGGGCCCGCGGCACCGTTCGCGTTCGCTACGCGCATTCATCCGCTATCCGCATCAGCGCGCGCGGGCGGCGCACCACGATGCGCTGCCTCCCGCCCGCCTCCAGGATGCCGGCCTGTTCCCAGCCGCTCAGCACGCGGCTCGCGGTGTGCAACGTCGTGCCCGCCATGTCGGCGATGTCCTGGCGGCCGACCGGGAAGTCGATGCGCACGACGCCGCCGGGCCCGGGCGGGCCCGCCTGCCGCACCAAGCGCAACAAGGCATGGGCGAGGCGGCGCTCGACGCGCTCGGCCGCCATCTCCCCGACGCGCGCATGCGCTTCGTGCACGCGGTCGCCCATGGCCCGCATGGCGCTCAACGCGATGCCGGGATGGCACCGCAAGAGCCCCTGCAGCGCGGCGCCCTCCCAGGAGAGCACGACGCTGTCGACCACCGCGAAGGCGCTCGCCGGATAGCGCTGGTCGGCGCCGAGCAGGGCGAGCACCCCGGCGGGCTCGCCCGGCCCCAGGAAGCGCACCACCACCCGCTGGCCGGTGTTCCCGGTCTGCACCGCTTTCAAGTGGCCCCGCAGCAGCACGTGGAAGGCGCGCGCTTCCACGCCTTGCTCGAACAGCCTCTCGTTCTTCCGCAATTGGCGCACCCGCCCCATGCGGGCCGCTTCCGCCACCGCCGGCTCGTCCAGGCCATCGAAGAAAGACAATCCCTGGAGCGCGGACGGGGCGACGCGTACGGCTGAACTCATCGGACGGGGTGCTCGGCAAGCGCAACCATGGGGTGCCCCTTCCAAATTTGTGCCCCGTGTCGCCAGCGTCCGCCCGGCGCCGGGCAAAACGACAGCGCCGCCGCCGGGCACCGCCCGTGCGTCCGCCACGTCTGCCAGCGGCTTCGTTTCCGCCGTGGAAGAAAACCGCTCCCGAGCGGTCCTGGCTGGGTGGCCAGGGCCGAAATGGCACCAGCCGTCATCGAAAACAATCCGCGCCCATGCCCCTGCGGACCGATCCAGGGGCGTGCCTGTCGTTCCACCTGCTCTATGCGGCCCCGCCGTGCATCGCGGCTCGGCTTGGTTCAGCCCAGGATTGCTTCCAGCCGGGCCGAGCGCGCGACGGCCCGTTCTGCCAAAGACTGCGCCTTCAGCATCGCGGCCTCGTCCTTCGCGCCTTCGGCGGCGGCGAGGTAGCGCTCGGTGGCCTGCTCGGCCAAGCGCAGCGCGGCTTTCGAGGGAGCATGGCCGCCACCTGCCCCGCCGGCGGCGGCCGAAACGCCCCGCCCGGACGCCGCGGCGAGGGCGCGAACCGCCGCCGCCTCTTCGGCCATCCTTTCCGAGTCCATGGACATCCGCCGCAGGCCCGACGCTTGGTCTTCGTCACCCCGCCCCGCCGCGGCCGCCGCAAGCTCCCGCAACAGGGCCGCGAGCTCCCGCTCAAGCGCCGCCGCGTCCCGGGTCGGTCCGGGCGCGCCGCCGGGCGCCGTCCGCCCCCCGTCCGCCCCGCGCGAAGCGCGCCTTTCCGCGTGGAAGGCACGGCGCCGTTCGCGGCGGAGGGCGGATGCGCGATCGAGCTCCTCACCCGCCATGCCCGCGGCCGCCTGGCGCACGGAAGGATCTCCGGCCTGGGCCACGACGTAGGACCAGAAGGCGAAAGCGCGCTCCTTGTGCCTAACGGCGAGCGACAGGGCGCGGTAGGCGGTCTCGAGGCGGCGGGACACGTCGTCGCCCGTTGCCGGCCCGTCGAACATGCCCCGCGGCGCCCAAAGCGCGGCCGACGGGTCAGGCCCCCTCCTGGTGCGCTCCTCGGACCACCGCTCCACCTCGGCGGCGCGGGCACGCGCCTCCGCCGCCAAGCGCTCGAACACGGCCGCCGCCTCGGGAGCGTCCCGCGTCCGTGCGGCGAGGCCGTCGTAGTGCGAGGCGGCGTCGTGCTCGAGCTTGTGGGCGATGGCGAAAAGCTCGCCGAGGGACCGCACCGGCTCGGGCGGCTCGGCCTGCAGCAGCGCCATGGTTCTCCCCTTGGACCGATCCGCGGCCGGGAGCGCCCCCGGATGACAGCGGCGGAGGATAGGGCTTTCCGAGCGGCGCGAATTTGAGGCAGGACAAAGAACACGCGGAGCGGCGGCACTAGGCTGCCCCCGCTCGGACGCACCGGCAACCAGCGGAGGCGAGTCGCTCCCCGCGACGGCCGTGTCCGGTCGAGCGAGGCCGGGGCGTGGCGACCGCGTTCCCGGAACGCATCCATCCGCTCCGGCGCAGAACCGAGGGCGGGCGAGAGTGGAATGGCCCGGCTCCGCAGAAAGGCGCACGAATCCGTCGCAAGGGTGTGGCTCGCGTCGTTGGCGCGGGCGCTCCTGGCGCTGGTCTTCTTCGGCCTGCCGCTGCAAGCAGTGGCGGCGGGACGCCTCGGTGACCATCTGCCGCAGGTGCGTCCCGCCGAGCTGTTCGCCGGGGCCGATCGGTTCGGTGCCCAGCAAGGCGACCCTCCGATCGCGCCGGTCTACGGGGGCGATCGCCTCCTCGGCTACGCCTACCTCAACACCGATCTGACGACCGCCACGGGCTATTCGGGCAAGCCCATCCACCTGGTCGTCGGCATCGACACGGACGGCGTGGTCCGCGGCATCAAGCTGGTCGAGCACAAGGAGCCGATCGTCCTGATCGGCATCCCGGAGCGGCGCATCGTCGAGGCCCTCAACAAGCTCATCGGCACCCCGGCCGCTCCAATCGCAAGCGGGACGGGCCACGCCCCGCAGCCGGACATCGTCAGCGGCGCGACCGTCACCGTGCTCGTCATGGCCGACAGCGTCGTGCGCTCGGCGGTGCGCCTCATCCGCAGCGGCCGGATCGGCGGGGGGGCGGGGGCTGCGCAGGCCGCCGCCACGCCCCCCGTGGCGAAGGCGATCGAGCCCGGCCCCGGCGAGATCCGCGATTGGGAAAGCCTGCTCGGCGACGGCTCCGTGCGGCGGCTGCACCTCACGATCGGCGAGGTGAACGACGCCTTCGAGCGCTCGGGCAACGCCGAAGCAGCGGCGAACCCCGAACCCGGCGCGCCCGACGAGACCTTCATCGAGCTCTACGCCGCGCCCGTGTCCGTGCCGACCATCGGCCGAAGCCTGCTGGGCGACGAGGCTTACGAAAGGCTGCGCGAGCGCCTGAAGCCGGGCGAGCAAGCGCTCGTCGTCGCGGGCGACGGCGTCTACTCCTTCAAGGGCTCCGGCTACGTCCGCGGCGGCATCTTCGACCGGATCGAGCTGACCCAGGACGGCCGGAGCGTCCGCTTCCGCGATCGCGACCACACCCGCCTCGGCGACCTCGCGGCGGACGGAGCCCCGGCGCTGCGCGAGATCGCCCTGTTCGTCGTGCCCGGGGACTTCGCCTTGGACCCGGCCGAGCCTTGGGAGCTGAGGCTCCTGGTCCAGCGCTCGGTCGGCGCGCGGGACAAGGCGTTCCTCCCCTTCGAACTCGGCTACGCGTTGCCCGAGGCGTACCTCCGGCGCGAGCAGCGCGCCGCGACAGCCGCGGACGCTGCGCCGCCGCTGGCGGGGCCGGCGAACGCCGACCCGCTCGACCAACCGCTGTGGCAGCGGATCTGGTGGGCCAAGACCTGGGAGATCGGCATCACGGCGGCGGCGCTGCTGCTGCTGACGGCGATGTTCTTCTTCCAGGACCAGTTCGTGCGCCGGCCCGCCCTGTACCGGTGGGCGCGGCGGGGCTTCCTGGCGTGGACCCTGGTTTGGCTCGGTTGGTACGCCAACGCGCAGCTTTCCGTGGTGAACGTGCTGACCTTCGCCAGCGCGCTGCTCACCGGGTTCGACTGGGCGTATTTCCTGTCCGCTCCGCTGATCTTCATCCTGTGGGCGGGCGTCGCGGCGGCGCTGATCTTCTGGGGCCGCGGCGTGTTCTGCGGCTGGCTCTGCCCGTTCGGCGCGTTGCAGGAGCTGCTGGCCACCGCCGCCCAGAAGCTGAGGGTGCCGCAGATCAGCGTGCCCTGGGGCCTGCACGAGCGCCTGTGGCCCGTGAAGTACATCGTCTTCCTGGGGCTGTTCGGCGTTTCGCTCCACTCCATCGCCCTGGCCGAGCAACTGGCCGAGGTGGAGCCCTTCAAGACCGCCATCGTCCTGAAGTTCCAGCGCGAATGGCCCTTCGTGCTCTACGCCGTGGGGCTGCTGGCCGCAGGGCTGTTCATCGAGCGCTTCTTCTGCCGCTACCTCTGCCCGCTCGGCGCCGCGCTGGCGATCCCGGGCAAGATGCGGACCTTCGAGTGGCTGAAGCGCTGGCAGGAGTGCGGCAGCCCCTGCCAGCGCTGCGCGCGCGAGTGCCCGGTGCAGAGCATCCACCCCGAGGGGCACATCAACCCGAACGAGTGCATCTACTGCATGCACTGCCAGGAACTGTACCGCGCCGAGGACCGCTGCCCGCACAACGTCCAGCAACGGCTGAAGCGCGACAAGCAGGTCGCCATGAGCGCGGTACCGCTGCCCGGCGGCGGCAAGGGCCCGCCGAAAACCGTCATCACCCGGAACGGGAAGCCCGCGAAGGCGCCGCCGAAGGTGCCCGCGCCCGAAGCGGCGCCCCCCGCCCCATGAGCAAGGAGACAGCCCGGATGTCCCAGCAGGACGAAAACACAGGCAACGGCGTCGGCCGGCGCAAGCTGCTCGGCTCCACCGCGTCCGTCGCGGCGGCGGCGGGCCTCGCCGGCGCCGCCGCCGGGACCGCGGCCCTGGTTGCCCCGGCGCAGGCGCAGCAGCGCCAGCAGGCGGCGCGTCCGGCCGCGCGGCCCCAGCCCAACCGCACCGAGGTGAAGCCCGGCGAACTCGACGACTACTACGTGTTCTTCTCCAGCGGCCAGACCGGCGAGCTGCGCATCGTCGGCCTGCCCTCCATGCGCGAACTGATGCGCGTGCCGGTCTTCAACCGCGACAGCGCGACCGGGTGGGGCCAGACCAACGAGAGCCTCAAGGTGCTCACCGAGGGCCTCACGCCCGAGGCGCGGGATTTGCTGCGCGGCCAAGGCAAGGTCACCTACGACACCGGCGACCTGCACCACCCGCACATGTCCTTCACGGACGGGACCTACGACGGCCGCTACCTCTTCATGAACGACAAGGCGAACTCCCGCGTCGCGCGGGTCCGCTGCGACGTGATGAAGTGCGACAAGATCATCCAGATCCCGAACCAGCACACGGTGCACGGCCTGCGCGTCCAGAAGTTCCCGCGCACCGGCTACGTCTTCGCCAACGGCGAGGACCAGGTGCCGGTCCCCAACGACGGCCGCGTGCTCGACGAGCCGGCGAAGTACCGTTCCATCTTCAGCGCCGTGGACGGCGACACCATGCAGGTCGCCTGGCAGGTGATCGTGGACGGCAACCTCGACAACGTGGACGCCGACTACCAGGGCAAGTACGCCTTCGCCACCTGCTACAACTCCGAGAACGGCATGACGCTGGCCGAGATGATGGCCAACGAGCAGGACTGGGTCGTCATCTTCAACCTGAAGCGCATCGAGGACGCGGTGCGGCGGGGCGACTTCCAGCGGACCGGCGGCGTGCCCTTGCTGGATGGCCGCCGCGGCTCGCCCTACACGCGCTATGTGCCGGTCTCGAACAGCCCGCACGGCATCAACACGGCGCCCGACGGCATCCACGTCGTGGCCAACGGCAAGCTGTCGCCGACCGCCACGGTGTTCGACGTCCGGCTCTTCGACGGCCTGTTCGACGACAAGATCGAGCCGCGCGGCGTGATCGTCGCCGAGCCGGAGCTGGGCCTCGGCCCGCTGCACACCGCCTACGACGGCAAGGGTAACGCCTACACCACGCTGTTCATCGACAGCCAGGTCTGCAAGTGGAACATCGAGGCCGCGCGGCGGGCCTACAAGGGCGAGAAGGTGAACCCGGTCGTCCAGAAGCTCGACGTCCACTACCAGCCCGGGCACAACCACACCTCCATGGGCCAGACCAAGGAGGCCGACGGGCGCTGGCTGCTGTCGCTGAACAAGTTCTCGAAGGACCGCTACCTCAACGTCGGCCCGCTGAAGCCCGAGAACGACCAGCTCATCGACATCTCGGGCGAGCGGATGACGCTCGTCCACGACAGCCCGAGCTTCGCCGAGCCGCACGACGCGACCATCATCCACCGCTCCAAGGTGAACCCGCTGCACGTTTGGAAGCGCGACGACCCGTTCTTCGCCGACGCGGTGAAGCAGGCCCAGGCCGACGGCGTGGACCTCACGGCAGACTCGAAGGTGGTCCGCGACGGCGGCAAGGTGCGGGTCTACATGACCTCCACGGCGCCCAACTTCGGCCTCACCGAGTTCCAGGTGAAGCAGGGCGACGAGGTGACGGTGTTCGTGACGAACATCGACGAGGTCGAGGACCTCACGCACGGATTCTGCGTCGTGAATTACAACGTCAGCATGGAGGTGGCGCCGCAGGCGACCGCTTCGGTGACGTTCAAGGCGAGCCAGCCGGGCGTGTACTGGTACTATTGCACCTGGTTCTGCCACGCGATGCACATGGAGATGAAGGGGCGCATGTTCGTCGAGCCCCGGAACGCCTGACGCAGGTGTCCCCCACCGGGCACATCGCGCTGCTCGCCGGGCTGGCGGCCCTCCTCGCCGCCGGTCCGGCGCCGCC
>NZ_BAAAFZ010000030.1:9282-27114 GCF_039523795.1 Craurococcus roseus
CGCCGCCAGCCGCGGCGGCGGAGCGGACCGCCGTCGCCCCGCGGGCCGGGGAGGCGCAAGCCGCCCTAGACCGCGCGGCGCCGGGCGACGCGGTGCGGCTGCTGCCGGGCGTCCACCGCGGGCCCCTGCGCATCGCCCGGAACGGGGTGACGCTGGAGGGCGAGGACGGGGCGGTCCTGGAAGGCCCCGGCCGCGGGAGCGTGGTGGCCGTTTCCGCCACGGACGCGGTCGTGCGCGGCCTCACGATCCGCGGTTCGGGCACCGACCTGCAAGCCATGGACTCCGGCGTGTTCCTCGAGCGCACGGCCGCCCGCGCGCGCGTCGAGGCCAACCGCGTTGAGGGCAACCTGTTCGGCGTCTACGTCCACGGCGCCGAAGACGCGGTGGTGCGCGGCAACCGGATCGTCGGCTTGCGGCAGGACCGGGTCAGCGAAGCCGGGAACGGCGTCTCCGTCTGGAATGCGCCGGGGGCGAAGGTGCTCGACAACGACGTCGCGCACGGGCGCGACGGCATCTTCGTCGTCGCCAGCCGGCGCAACACCTTCAGCGGCAACCGCTTCCGCGACCTGCGCTTCGCCGTCCACTACATGTACACCAACGAGAGCGAGGTGAGCGGCAACGTCTCGGTCGGCAACCACGTCGGCTACGCGATCATGTACTCGCAGCGCTTGGTCATCCGGGGCAATGTCTCGGACGGCGACCGCGACAACGGGCTGCTGTTCAACTACACCAACGGCTCCCAGGTCGTGGGCAACACGGTGCGCGGCCGCCCGCTGGAAGCCCCCCCCGCCACCCACGAAGCGCCGGCCGACCGCGAGCACGCCGCGCTGCGGGAGAACGCCCGGCGCGCCGAGGAGGCCAACCGCGGCCCGCGGATCGGCCCGGAGAAGTGCGTCTTCATCTACAACACGAACAACAACCGCTTCCTGGACAATTGGTTCGAGGGCTGCGAAACCGGCGTGCACTTCACCGCCGGTTCCGAACGCAACGAGATCGTCGGCAACGCCTTCATCAACAACCGCAACCAGGTGAAGTACGTGGGCACCCGGTCGCTCGACTGGTCGCGCGGCGGGCGCGGCAATTATTGGAGCGACAACCCGGCCTTCGACCTGGACCAGGACGGCATCGCCGATACCGCCTACCGCCCCAACGACCTGATCGACCGCGTGCTGTGGACGGCGCCGCGGGCGAAGCTGCTGATGAACAGCCCGGCCGTGCAGGTGATCCGCTGGGCGCAGGCGCGGTTCCCGGCGATCCTCCCCGGCGGCGTGGTGGACAGCCGGCCCCTGATAGCGCCGCCCCCGCGCCCGGCCGCCGCGGAGCGGGGCCCGCAATGACCGCCGAGACCGTCCGCCTGTCCGGCGTCACCAAGCGCTACGGCAAGGCCGAAGCCGTGCGCGACGTGTCCTTCGCGCTGCCGGCCGGGCAGTGCGCCGCGCTGGTCGGGCACAACGGGGCGGGCAAGACCACGCTGATCAAGCTCATGCTCGGCCTCATCCGCCCGAGCGCGGGCGGTATCCGGGTGCTGGGCGAGGACCCCGCCGCCGGCGCCTTCGCCGCGCGCCGGCGCCTCGGCTACCTGCCCGAGAACGTCTCCTTCGACGCCGCCCTGACGGGCCGCGAGACGCTGGCCTTCTACGCCCGCCTCAAGCGCGAGCCGGTGGCGAAGGTCGCGGCGCTGCTCGACCGCGTCGGCCTCGGCGCCGCCGCCGCCCGCCGCGTCGGCACCTACTCCAAGGGCATGCGCCAGCGCCTCGGCCTCGCCCAAGCCTTGCTGGGCGAGCCGCGCGTGCTGCTGCTCGACGAGCCGACCACCGGCCTCGACCCGGAGGTGCGCCAAAGCTTCTACGGCATCATCGAGGAGTTGCGCGGCCGCGGCGCCACCGTGCTGCTCTCCTCCCACGCCCTGACGGAGCTGGAGGACAGGGCGGAGCGGGTGGTCATCATGAACCGCGGCGTCTTGGTGGCGGACGGGTCGCTCGGGGAGCTGCGCCGCCTCGCGCGCCTGCCCGTGCGCCTCCGCGTGACCTCCGGCAACGGGACCTTCGCCGGCGCCCCGCCCGATTGGCTGGGGCCGGTCGAGGGATGGCGCCGGCTCGACGACGGCCGCGCCGCCGAGATCGCCTGCGCGGGGGAAGCCAAGATGGCGGTGCTGCGCCGCCTCGCCGAGGCCGGCCCGGGGCGCGTTTCGGACCTCGACGTGGTCCCGCCCACCCTCGACGAGCTCTACGCGCACTTCCTGCGCAGCCAGGAGGCGCCCGCGCCATGAGGAACGTGCTTGTCGCCGCCGCCCGGGAGGTCCGGGCGGGGCTCCGGAACCGCTGGGTGCTGGCGACGACGCTGCTGCTGGCGGCGCTCGCGCTCACCCTGTCCTTCCTCGGCAGCGCGCCCACGGGAACGGTGGGCGTCGGCGCGCTCGACGTGGTCGTCGTCAGCCTGTCCAGCCTCACCATCTTCCTCGTGCCGCTGATCGCGCTGCTGATCTCGCACGACGCCATCGTGGGCGAGATGGAGCGCGGCACCATGCTGCTGCTGTTGAGCTACCCCGTGGCGCGCTGGCAGGTGCTGCTAGGCAAGTTCCTCGGCCACCTTGCGATCCTCGCCTTCGCCACCGTGCTCGGCTACGGCGCGGCGGCGGCCGCGCTGTTCGCCACCGGCGCCGCCGCCCCCGCCGAGAGCTGGGCCGCCTTCGCGGCGATGGTCGGGTCCTCCGTCCTGCTCGGCGCCGTCTTCGTCGCGCTCGGCTACCTCGTCAGCGCCCTGGCGCGCGACCGGGGCACGGCCGCCGGCGTCTCCATCGGCCTTTGGCTGCTGCTGGTGCTGATCTACGACATGGCGCTGCTCGGGCTGCTGGTGCTCGACCAGGGCCGGATTATCGGCGGCGGCGCGCTCGACGCGCTGCTGCTGCTCAACCCGACCGACGTGTACCGCCTGTTCAACCTCACCGGCTTCGCCAACGTCAGCCTCTTCTCGGGCATGGCCGGGCTCTCGGCGAGCGCGACGCTCAGCCCGCCGCTGCTGCTCGCGGCGCTCGCGGCCTGGGTCCTCGTGCCGCTGGCGGCGGCGGCGGCGGCCTTCTCCCGGAGGGAGCTATGAGAGCGCGTGCGATCCTCGGGGCCATCGGCCTCGCGCTGGCGTTGCTGGGCGGCGGCTGCGACGACGCGCCGGACGCCGCGGCGACGCCCCCGCCGCGGGCTCTGACCGCCGCCGCGACGGGGCACTACTGCAACATGAACGTCTTGGAGCACGCGGGCCCCAAGGGGCAGATCCTGCTGCGGGGCCGCGCCGAGCCGGTCTGGTTCACCTCCTCCCGCGACACCCTGGCCTTCACCATGCTGCCCGAGGAGCCGAAGGACGTGCTCGCCGTCTACGTCTCGGACATGGGCCGGGCGCCGGACTGGGAGCGGCCCGGCGCGGAGAACTGGGTGGACGCGCGGAAGGCCTTCTACGTCATCGGCAGCGACCGCCGCGGCGGGATGGGCACCGAGGAAGCGGTCCCCTTCGAGGAGCGCGCCGCGGCCGAGCGGTTCGCCGCCGAGAACGGCGGGCGCATCGTGGCCTTCGGCGAGGTGCCGCGCGACTACGTGCTCGGCGGCGCCGCGGCGGACGCGCCGCCGCTGCCCGCCCCGGCCGGCTCCGCGCCGGCGCACAGGCATTGAGGGGACGGGAGTGAACCGCCACACCGCCACCCGAAGAAGGTTTGTCGGCATCAGCGCCGCCGCGGGCGGGCTCGCCCTCCTGCCGCCCGGAGCGGCGGCCCAGAGGACGGCGGAAGGAGCAGCGGTGACCTGGCGGGGCGTCGTGCTCGGCGCGGTCGGGACGATCGTGGTCCACCACCCGGACCGCATCGCTGCCGAGCGCCTGGTCGCGCGCGCGCTGAACGAAGTCCGCCGCCTCGACGGCCTGTTCAGCCTGTATCGCGAGGACTCGGCGCTGGTCGCGCTGAACCGGCGCGGCGCGCTCGAAGCGCCACCCGCCGACATGGTGCGGCTGCTGGCCGCTTGCGCGCGCTACGCCGAACTGACGGGCGGGGCCTTCGACCCTACGGTGCAGCCGCTCTGGCGCCTTTACTTCGAGCACTTTTCCCGCCCCGGCGCGGACCCGGCGGGCCCGCCCGCGGCAGCCCTGTCCGCCGCGCTCGGCCGAGTCGGGTACGGACGCATCCTGGTCGGCCGCGACCGCATCGCGCTCGGGGCGCGCGGCATGCAGGTGACGCTCAACGGCATCGCCCAGGGCTACATCACCGACCGGATCGTCGAGTTGCTGCGCGACGGTGGGATCGAGCGGACGATGGTGGACCTCGGCGAAGCCCGCGTCCTCGGCTCCCGGCCGGACGGCCGGCCCTGGCAGGTGGGCCTCGCCGACCCGGACGACCCGGGCCGCGTCCGGGAAACGCTCGGCCTCGTGGACCGCGCGGTGGCGACCTCCGGCGGCTATGGAATGGCCTTCGACCCGGCCGGCCGCTTCGGCCACATCCTCGACCCGCGGACGGGGGCCAGCCCGCGGCTTCACCGCAGCGTTTCCGTCGTGGCGCCGGACGCGACGACGGCCGACGCCCTTTCGACGGCCTTCAGTCTCATGCCCCCGCCGGCGATCGACGCGGCGCTCGCGCGGCTGCGCGGCGTGGCGGCGCACCTCGTCCACGCGGACGGGTCCGCCGGTGTGCGGACCGCCGGATGACCGCGCCGCCACCCCCGGCCGCGCGGCGCGCCACGGAGCGCGGCGGCGAGCGCCCACGAGGCAACCGCCGCCGCGCGGGCTTCGTTCGTCCAAACGGCGCCGAACGCCCGCGGGAGGGCGGCTGCGCCCAGGAGCAAGGACGGCCCTCCGCCGCCAAGCGGTGGAGCCGGCACCGACAACCGGCACCCACAAGGGAGAACGCCATGACTCGACACACGGTCCCGCTCGCCGCGCTCGCCGCGATCGTCCTCGCGGGGGCGGCGCCCCCCGCGGCGGCGCAGGACGCCGCCGCCGGACAGCGCGTGTTCAACCAGTGCCGCGCCTGCCACACGGTGGACCGGGGCGGGCGCAACGGCGTCGGCCCCAACCTGCACGGCGTGGTGGAGCGCAAGGCGGGCGCGGTGGAGGGCTTCCGCTACTCCGCTCCGATGCGCGAGAAGGCCGACGGCGGCTTGGCCTGGACCGAGGACAACCTCAGGGCCTACCTCCGCAACCCGAAGGAGGTCGTGCCCGGCGGCTCCATGGCCTACCCGGGCCTGCGCAACGAGCAGCAGTTGAACGACCTCGTCGCCTACCTGAAGCAGCAGAGCGGCTAATCGCCGCCGAGCGAGGCGCTCCGCCCCTCGGCTTCCCTCCGACGCCGCCGCGCCCGGCGGCGCGGCGGCGGGGCACCGTGTTTCGGATACGCCGGGCGGCGCCGAACGGGGCGTCCGCCTGGTGCGGCCGGGACCGGGCCGCGCGCCTCGCGGTGCCTTCGGCGGCCGTCCGCCTTCCACGCGCTTGCTCAAACGGCGCCGAACGGTGCGCCAAGCGACACCGACCCGTCCCTCGCCAGGCGGCGGGAGCGGAGGCCGCGGTTCGGCTCGCGCGGCTACTCGCTTGCGATAGGCGCCCGACGCGCTCCACCGGGCGCGGGCGAGTGGAAGGCCCCGGTCACGAAGCCATCGGCTCGACGGCATCCAGCAGCCAACGCGCGATCGCGGTGACGCGCGCGTCCTCTCCGTGTTGCCCCATCACCTGGACGCCGACCGGCAATCCATCCACGGCCATGAGCGGCACCGTGACGACGGGCGCGAAGAGCATGGAACTCGGGGCGTTGAACACGAAGTCGCCGGTCGGCCGCGCCACCGGCGGCCGGCCCGGCGCGTCGCCTCCCCAAACCGGCGCCGGACCCGGCGAAGCGAGGCCGATGACCGCGTCGGCCATCGGCGCCAGGGCGGCGTGGCGGAGTTGCGCGGCCCCGCGCTCCGCCAGGCGGGCTTGGTAGTCGGCCACGGACATGGCCTCCGCCGCCGCGAGCACCGCCTTCGCGCGCGCGCTCACGCCGTCGGGGTTGGCGTCCACCAGCGCGCGCTGGCTCCACCTGTTCTCCCAGGCCGTGATGGCGCTGCCGGCCGCGCTGGCGTCGGCGATGGCGGTCTCGAACGCTTCGATGAACGGGTGGTCGCCGCGCCGCAGCACGGAAACGCCGGCGTCCCGCAACGCTCCGACCGCCGCCTCGAAGGCGGCGCGCGAAGCGTCGTCGAGCTGGCGCCACCCCGCGGTCTCCACGGCGACCAGCCGTTCCGGCCGGACCGGGAGCGGCGGCGCGGGCGGGCCCATCAGCCCCATGGACCCGCGGTCGCCGCCCGCGCGCGCGGCGATCTCGACCGCCACCTGCCACATGTCCTCCACGGCGTTGGCGTGGACGCCGTGCGTGCTCTGGCTGGTGGCCTGCCTTTCGCCCCTGTTGATCGCGCCTTGGCTCGGCTTCAACGCCACGTTGCCGCAGTAGCTCGCGGGCCGGATGATGGAACCCAGGACCTGCGTGCCGATGGCCGCCGGCACCATCCCGGCCGCCACCGCCGCGGCGGAACCGGACGAAGAACCGCCCGGCGTGCGCGTCCGGTCGAAGGGGTTGGTCGTCGGCCCCGGCTGCGAACCGCCGAGTTCCGCGGTCACGGTCTTGCCCAGCACCACCGCCCCGGCTTGTCGCAGCGCCCAAACGGCGGCGTTGTCGCGCTTGGGGAAGTTGCCGCGGTACGCCTCGCAGCCCATCTCGGTGGGCATGTCGCGGGTCTCCAAGAGGTCCTTGATGCCGACCGGCATGCCGTCGATGGGCGAGAGCGGCCTGCCCGCGCGCCACCGCGCCGCGCTGGCGTCGGCCGCCTGCCGCGCGCCCGCCTCGTTCAACGCGGCGAAGGCGCGGACCGCCGGCTCGCGCGCGGCGACCGTTTCCAGGCACCGCTCCAGGTAGGCGCGCGGGGTGTCGGCGCCCTCCGCGAAGCGCCGCGCCGCGTCGTGGAAGGTGAGCCCGCGGAAGTCCCGCGGTGAGTAGGCGCTTCGCGCTGCCGCGTCCGTCGCCATGCCGCAACCCTCCCTGGTGCCGGCGCATTCCAGACCCGGACGCCGCCGCGGTCCAGACGCCGAATCGCCGGGGCCGGAACGTCGAACACCTTGCCGGAACCGCCCGGCGGCCGATCTGTTGTGCGGCCCAGGCGGGCCGCGCCGCGGGCGCCGATTTCCAGGAGGCCCCCAGAATGGACGTGACCATGCGCGTGAACGGATTCGAGCACCGCTTGTTGCTCGACCCGCGAGTGACACTCCTGGACGCGTTGCGCGAGCGCATCGGCCTGACCGGCGCGAAGAAGGGCTGCGACCACGGCCAATGCGGCGCCTGCACCGTGCTGGTGGACGGCCGCCGCGTGCTCGCCTGCCTGACGCTGGCGGCCCAGGCCGAGGGGCGGGACGTGACGACGGTTGAAGGGCTCGCCTCGCCCGACGGCGCCCTGCACCCGATGCAGCAGGCCTTCATCGACCACGACGCTTTCCAATGCGGCTACTGCACGCCCGGCCAGATCATGTCCGCCATCGGCTGCGTGGAAGAGGGCCACGCCGAAACCGCCGCCGACATACGCGAGTACATGAGCGGCAACCTGTGCCGCTGCGCCGCCTACCCCAACATCGTCGCCGCCGTGGAGCAGGCCAAGCCGCAGATGGCGGGGGGCTGAGCCATGCGTCCCTTCGCCTTCGAGCGCGCGCCGGACGCCGGCGCCGCCCTGCGGCTGGCGTCCCAGGCATCGAGCGGCGGCACCCCGGCCCGCGCACCCGCGCAGTTCCTCGCGGGCGGCACCACCATGCTCGACCTCATGAAGCTCGACGTCATGCGGCCGGAGCGCTTGGTGGACATCAACGCGCTGGCCGGGCCGCACGGCGCGATCGAGGCGGACGGCAAGGGCCTCCGCCTTGGCGCCCTCGCGCGCATGTCCGCCGTGGCGGACCACCCGGCGGTGAAGCGCGAGTGGCCCGTTGTCGCGCAGAGCCTGGCGCTCGCCGCGAGCGCCCAGCTCCGCAACATGGCCAGCATCGGCGGCAACGTGCTCCAGCGCACGCGATGCGCCTACTTCCGCGACACGTCCTGGATCGCTTGCAACAAGCGCGATCCCGGATCGGGCTGCGCCGCGCTGGAGGGGCACAACCGCTTGCACGCCGTGCTCGGCACCAGCGAGAAGTGCATCGCCAGCTACCCCGGCGATTTCGCGCAGGCGCTGATCGCCCTCGACGCGACGGTGGAGTTGGCCGGGCCGAAGGGCTCCCGGTCCATTCCCTTCGCGGAGCTGCACCGCCTCCCCGGCGACACGCCGGAGGTGGAAACGGCGCTGCGGCCGGACGAGCTGATCACCGCCTTCGCGGTGCCGGCCCTGCCCTGGGCGCGGCGCTCGCTGTACCTGAAGGTGCGGGACCGCGAGAGCTACGCCTTCGCCGCCGCCTCCGCCGCCGTGGCGCTAGACATGGACGGCGGCAGGGTGCGCGAGGCGCGGATCGCGCTGGGCGGCGTCGCCGCCGTGCCTTGGCGCGCGCGCGAAGCGGAAGCGGCGCTCGCCGGCCAGGAACTCACCGAAGCTTCGGCGCAACGCGCGGCCGAAGCGGCGTTCCGCGGCGCGCGGACGCACGGCCACAACGACTTCAAGCCGGAGCTCGGCCGCCGCACGCTGGTGCGCGCGCTGCTGCAAGCCGGCCGCATGGAGGCCTGACATGCCGGAAGGCGGATTCTCCCCGATCGACGCGCGCGGCACGCCGCGGATAGACGGCCGCGCCAAGGTCACGGGCGGGGCGCGCTACCCCTCCGACATGCCGGTGGTGAACCCGGCCTGGGCCTTCCTGGTCACCAGCGCGGTCTCGCGCGGCCGGATCGCGCGCATGGACCTGTCCGAAGCGCGCGCGGTGCCCGGCGTGTTCGGCATCATGACGCACGAGGACACGGCGGGGCAGGTGGCGGACGCCGGCTTCTTCGGCGGCGGCGGCTACGGCGGCACCACCATCCGGCCGTTGGAGGGCCCGGAGGTGCGGCACGACGGGGAGATCGTCGCGGTCGCGCTCGCCGACAGCTACGAGACGGCGCGCGAGGCGGGCCGCCGCGTCCGCGTCGAGTACGAGGCCGAGGAGCCTTCCTCGACCTTCGGCAGCCCGGGCGTGACCGAAAAGGCGGCCAAGGAGCACTCCGAATCCCACAAGGACCCGGAGGTCGGCGACGCCGACGGCGCCTTCGCCGCGGCACCGGTGAAGGTCGAGGCGCGCTACGGCACGCCGACGCAGCACCACAACGCCATCGAGCTTTTCACCACCACGGCGAGCTGGGCGGACGGCAAGCTGACGGTCCACGAGCCGAGCCAGTTCGTCCATGGCCTCCGCAACGGGCTCGCCAAACAGTTCGGCATGGACCCGAACGACGTGCGCGTGGTCTCCGAGTACATCGGCGGCGCCTTCGGCGGCAAGGGCGCGCTCACCCACCGCACCGCGCTGGTCGCGCTCGCCGCCAAGCGGCTTGGCCGCCCGGTGAAGCTGGTGCCGACGCGCGACCAGTGCTTCACCATCGGCACCTACCGCGCCGAGACGCGGCAGGAGGTGAAGCTCGCCGCCGGCCGCGACGGCAAGCTGCAAGCGTTCATCCACGAAGGTTGGGAAGTGACCTCCCGCGCCGACCCGTACAAGGTGGCGGGCACGCAGACCACGTCGAAGGTGTACGCCTGCCCGAACGTCCGCACCAAGGTCACGCTGGTCCACGCGGACCGCAACACGCCGGGCTTCATGCGCTCCCCGCCCGAGGTGCCCTACATGTTCGGGCTGGAAAGCGCGATGGACGAACTGGCCCACGCGCTCAAGATGGACCCGGTCGAGCTGCGCCGCGTGAACGACACGGACCGCGAGCCGATCAAGGGCCTGCCCTACACCAGCCGCTCGCTCATGCGGTGCTACGACGCGGCGGCGCAGGCCTTCGGCTGGGCGGGGCGGAACCCGGAGCCGCGCTCCACGCGGCGGGGCGAATGGCTGGTCGGCTGGGGCTGCGCCACCGCGATCTACCCCACTTTCCTGGGCCCCGCGACGGCGCGGGTGACGCTGACGCCGCAGGGGCACGCCCGGGTGCAGACCGCCGGGCACGACATCGGCACCGGCCTATACACCGTGCTCGCCATCATGGCGTCGGAACGGCTCGGCCTGCCGGTCGAGAAGGTCGCGGTGGAGATGGGCGACACCGAGCTGCCGCCCGCGCCGGTGGCCGGGGGATCGAACAACACCGCCAGCCTCAGCAACGCCGTGGTCCAGGCTTGCGAGCAGATCCGCGCCCGCGTCGCGGAAGCGGCGGCGCGGGCCGACGACGGGCCGTTGAAGGGCCGCGACCCGTCTTCGTTGCGCTTCGTGGACGGCGCCCTGCGCGCCCCGGACGGCGCCGGCGAACCGATCGACGGCGCGATGGGCCGGGCGGCGAACGGCGCCATCGAAGCCTATGTCGAATGGGCGCCGGAAGGCACGCCGCCCGGGGGCGTCCGCAAGCTGCACCAGGGCATGGCCGTCCTGGGCGGCGGGCTGGAAGGCGAGAAGAGCGTCTCGGCGGCCTTCGGCGCCGAGTTCGTCGAGGTACGCGTCCACGAGCGCACGCGCGAGGTGCGGGTGCCGCGCATCGTGGGCGCCTTCGCGGCCGGGCGCGTCGTCAATCCGCGCGCCGCGCGCAGCCAGCTCATGGGCGGGATGATCTGGGGCATCGGCTCCGCCCTGCACGAAGCGACCGAGATCGACGAACGCTCCGCCCGCTACGTCAACGACAACCTTGCCGAGTACCTGATCCCGGTGAACGCCGACATCGGCGATGTCGAGGTCATCATGCTGCCGGAGGAGGGCGACGGGTCGAACCCGCTCGGCATCAAAGGGCTCGGCGAGTTGGGCAACGTCGGCACCAACGCCGCGGTGGCCAACGCCGTGTTCCACGCCACCGGCGTCCGCGTCCGCGACCTGCCGATCCGGCTGGAAAGCCTGCTGTAGCGCCGGGCGGGGCGCCGGGGCTTCACGCCCGGCGCCTCCTCGGGGACACTCCCTACGGACCGGCGAACGGAGGGAGCGGAACATGGCCAAGGTCATCATCACCTGCGCGGTGACGGGGGCGATCCACACGCCCTCCATGAGCGAGCACCTGCCCATCACGCCGCGGGAGATCGCGGAGCAGTCCATCGCCGCGGCGGAGGCGGGCGCCTCCATCATCCACCTGCACGCGCGCGACCCGAACGACGGCCGGCCGACGCCCGACCCGGCGGTGTTCATGCAGTTCCTGCCGGTCATCAAGCAGTCCACGGACGCGGTGATCAACATCACCACCGGCGGCGGCCTCGGCATGACGGTGGACGAGCGGCTCGCGGCGCCGCTGCGCGCCAAGCCCGAGATGTGCTCCCTCAACATGGGCTCGATGAACTTCAACATTTCGGGCAGCGCGGCCCGGATCAAGAACTTCAAGCACGAGTGGGAGCGGCCCTACCTGGAGGGGACCACCGACTTCATCTTCCGCAACACCTTCAAGGACATCGAGCAGATCGTCGGCCGGCTCGGCAAGGAGCACGGCACGCGCTTCGAATTCGAGTGCTACGACGTCGGCCACCTCTACAACCTGGCGCACATGCTGGACCGCAAGGTGGTGGAGCCGCCGCTCTTCACGCAGACCATCTTCGGCATCCTGGGCGGCATCGGCGCCGAGCCGCGCAACCTCATGTTCATGAAGGAAACGGCGGACCGGCTGTTCGGCGACGCCTACGTCTGGTCCGTGCTCGCCGCCGGGCGGCACCAGATGCCCTTCACCACAATGGCCGGGATGCTCGGCGGCAACGTCCGCGTCGGGCTGGAAGACAGCCTGTGGATCGGCAAGGGCGTCGCGGCGAAGTCCAACGCCGAGCAGGTGGCCAAGATACGCCGCATCCTGGAGGAGCTCAGCCTGGAGATCGCCTCGCCCGCCGAGGCGCGGCAGATGCTCAAGCTGAAGGGCGGCGACGCGGTCGGGTTCTGATCCCGGCCGCACCGCCGCCGCCGCCCGCCGGACCCTCAGCGCGTGGCGGCGACGTCGATCACCTCGGCGCCGCCGGGCAGGCCGGACACGGCGCCGATCGGCGTGGCGCGGCCGCTCCGCAGGTCCACGTCGTGCAGCATGCCTCCGGCGAGGAGGAAGCCGCGGTTGTTGCCCTGCCCGTCCGCGAGGATGTCGAAGGCCACGCCCGCCGGCAGGCTCCTCGCCACTTCGCCGCGCGGCTGTTGCATGCCGTCGTTCGGCGGGGCTTGGAGGTTCAGCGTGCGGGTGAGCGAGTCGATGGTCAGCAGCATCGTCCCCTGCGCGCCGGGCACGCTGTTGGTGTAGGCGCCCGCCACCACGCGCGGCGCCGTCCCGGCCCAGGGCGTCCCCGCCGCGTATTTGAGCTGCCCGTCCTTCGCCGCCTCGCCGGTCTGCACGTTCACGCGCAGGTTCGCCCCGTTCATGCCCATCACCCGCAGCCGGTCGGCCACCGGGTTGAAGTCCACCACGGCGCGGCCGCCGCCCTCGAAGCGCTCATTCAACTGGCTGACCCGGACGGCCATGCCGATCGAGGAGTCGACCACCACGAGCTGCCCGGACTCGGTCAGGCCGTAGAGCTTGCCGTCCGCAGGCCGCACGTCGATCCCGACCAGCTTGCCGGCGGCGCCGCTGACGCGGACGGGCGCGGAAGCGCGGCGCGTCTCGGTGTCGATGCGGAGGAGCTGGTTGTCCGAAGTCAAGCCGATCAGCGTCGCCGCGCCGGCCGCGGCGGGAGCGGACGCGGCTAGGGCGCCGCCGAAGAGCAGGGCGGGCAGGCGGGATTGCATTCGGTGGGCCTCCGTGTTCGGTCGCGGCGGGCGGAACGGGCCCGCTTCCCGAACTACGATTGGCCCGCCGGAACGGATGCGGCCCGAAGGGCGGCAGAGGCGGAAATCAGGAGCCCGCCGCCTCGCTCAGCCTGCCGATGAACAGCACCGGCCCGGTCGGGCGCCCCGTGGGCGATCCGCCGGGCGGTTCGAGCGTGATCTCGACCAGCATGCCGGGGGAGGGCCGGATCGCTGTGGTGGACGCGCTGTACTGCCCCGCCTCGGACGGGATCAGCCCGAGCGAGGTCGGCGCGGTCGCCCCCTGCGGCAACGCCCAGAGTTGCATCACCCGGTCCGGCGGCACGGGCTGCCGGTTGACGGCGGCCAAGCGCAAAGCGCCGCCGCGGTCCGCCTCCACCAGCCAAGCCGGCTGGTCGCGGCTGGTGAGGAGCACCGTCATCAACGGCGCTTCTTCCGGGACGGGGCGGACGAGCAGCAGCGCCGCGAGGCCGGCCGCGACCGCGCTGGAGCCGAGCGCGAGCCAGCGCCAAGGATCGGACCGCCGGCGCTCGGGCGTCCGCGGCGGCGGCGCCACCGCCGCGCCCGGGGCCGCCGGCAGCGCCGCCTCGATCCGCGCCCAAAGGTCGGGCGGCGGCGCCTCCTGCGGCGCCAGCGCGGTGAGCGGCGCGAGCCTCGTTTCCCAGGCCGCGACCGCTTCGCGCAGCTCGGCGTCGCCGGCCGCGAGCGATTTCTCCAGGTCCCGCGCCGCACCGGCTTCCAGCGTCCCGAGGACGTATTCGCCGGCCAGGGCGTCCCGCTCCTCCGCGGTCACGACATGCAGTCCCGGAGTTGCAGGAGGCCGCGGCGTATCCAGGCCTTGACCGTGCCGAGCGGCATGGAGAGCCGCTCCGCGACCTGGCTGTGCGACAGCCCGTGGACGAAGGCGAGCAGGATGCCGCTGCGGTTCTTCTCCTCCAAAGCTTCGAGGCACTCGCGCAGCCTGCGGCCGTCGGCCTGGGCGGCGACGCGCTCCAACGCCTCGGGCGCGACCGCGGTGTCGCCCAGGGTGGGGTCGTCGGTCGGCAGTTCGCGGCCGCGGCGGCGCGCCTGGTCGAGCGCGGCGTGGCGCACCACGCCGGCCAGCCAAGCCGAGGCGGCGCCGCGCGCGGGGTCGAACTGGGCGGCGCGCTGGCTCACCCGCAGAAAGGCGTCGTGCAGCGCGTCCGCCGCGGCCTCGCGGTCCCGCAGGATGGCGTTGGCCAGGCCGAACAGCCGCACCGACTGGGCCTCGTAGACGCGGCGCAGCGCCGCGCGGTCCCCGGCGGCGACGGCGCCGAGGAGGCGCGCCAGATCCGGCTCCTCCGCCATCCCTATTGGCCGAACATGCGGAACAGGCGTTGCAAAACCTCCCGCCCGTCGAAGGCTGGTCCTTGTTCGACGGCGCCCAGCGACCCGGGCGGCGCTTCCCGCCGCAAGCGGGCGAGCGCCTCGGCGGTGCCGGCGAGCGGCAGTTCCACCGGCTCGGCGCTCGTCCCGGCCAAGCCCTGCATACGGACGAGCGCCCGGTCGGCGGCCGGCAACTCCGCCTCGGCCCGCGCCAGGTCCTCGGGCCGCGGGGCGCAGACCAGCGAGCGGCCCTCCAGGTCGCAGGGCATCTCGAAGTGGCGGTTGGGCGGGAAGCGGAGCTGCGCCGAGCCGGTCAGCGCCAGCAGCCCGCGCGTGGCGCCCTCCAGGGTGAGGTTCCGCGCCGTGACCGCGGGCACCAGCCGGCCGCCGCGCTCCACCACCTCCAGCGCCAGGGCGGAGCGCCCGGGTTCGCTGCGCTCCACCGGCCGCGCGTGCAGCATCTGGCAGGCCGCGCGGTCCGTCATGCGGTCGGTGGCGCAGGACAGGCGCCAAGTCCCTATGGCCTGGTCCACCTGCGCGGCGGCCGGAAAAGGGAGCAGGGAAGCGGCGAACAGGGTTGCGGCGACTCGCATGGCGGCGATCATAGGGCCCGGGCGGAGGATCACGGAATGGCAAGCGCGCGACTGCCTGACGGGACCGAGGTGCCGGCGCTGGGCCAGGGCACTTGGCGCATGGGCGAGCGCGGCGCGGACCGGCGCGCGGAAGCGGCGGCGCTGCGCCTCGGCCTCGACCTCGGCATGACCCTGATCGACACGGCCGAGATGTACGCCGAGGGCGGCGCCGAGGAGGTGGTGGCCGAGGCCATCGCCGGCCGGCGGGACGAGGTATTCCTCGTGTCCAAGGTGTACCCCCACAACGCCAGCGGCCGGAAGCTGCAGGCGGCCTGCGAGCGCAGCCTCAAGCGCCTCCGGACCGAAACCATCGACCTGTACCTCCTCCATTGGCGCGGTAGCACCCCCTTGGCCGATACGGTCGAAGGCTTCGAACGGATGCGCGCCGCCGGGAAGATCCGCCGCTGGGGCGTGTCCAACCTGGACGTGGACGACCTGGAGGAGCTGGGCGGGGCGCTCGCCGACTGCGCCGCCGACCAGGTGCTCTACAACCTGGAGAACCGCGGCGTCGAACACGACCTGCTGCCCTTCTGCCGGGAGCGCGGGATGCCGGTGATGGCCTACTCCCCCGTCGGCCAGGGCGGCGCGCTGCTCCGGCACCCGGCGTTGCGCGCGGTGGCCGGGCGGCACGGCGCCACCCCCGCGCAGGCGGCCCTGGCCTGGACCTTGCGCGCGCCGGGCGTGATCAGCATCCCCAAGGCGTCGGACCCGGAGCACGTGCGCGCGAACGCGGCGGCGCGCGACCTGCGACTGACCGAGCAGGACTTGGCGGAGCTGGACGCCGCCTTCCCGCCGCCCCAGCGGAAGCAGAGGCTGGCCATGCTGTGAGGCGGGCCGTCACGGAGCCGCGGCCCCTTCCGGCAAAGGCACGTTCAACGCGCCGAGATGCAGCCGCCGCACCGTCCCCGCCACCGCGGCGTCGAGTCCCGGCCGCGCGTAGAACACGCCGCGCACGTGCAGGCAGCCAGCGATGGCACGGATGAACGCCTCCGCCAGCTCCGGATCGGGCGGCGGCGCTTCCCGCCAGAAGGCGTCCAGCCCGCCCTGCCAGGCCAGCCCCGGCACGTCGTAGATCGCCCGCCCCAGCGCGCAGGTCGCGCGGCCCATGGCGATGGAGCGGACGCCCACCGTGCTGTTCACCGTCACCACGCCGCGGCAGGCCTCGAGCACCGGGTCCATCGGCAGCGCGCCGTCCAGGAAATGGACGCGCCCCGCCGCCCCGGCCGCCTCGGCGATGCGGCGGACGCGCCGCCCCCACGCCTTCAGGCCCGGGTCGAGCGGGTGCACCTTCACCAGCAGGCGCGCGTCCTGCGGCGCGGCGCGCGCGAAGCTCCCCACGGCCAGGGCGATGGCGCCGTCGTTGTCGGGGAAGGGGGAGTAGGCGCGGACCGAGTAGTCGTTCTCCATCTGCATGGCAAAGGCGTAGAGCGGCGCGCCCCGCGCGCGCAGCGCCGCCAGCAGCGCCGCCGCGCGCCGCGTGTCCCGCCCGCGCCGCAGCAGCCGCAGCCCCGTGCCGATGTAGGCGGGGACCGGGTGGTGCAGCAGCCAGCTCTCGTAGCGCGGGAAGCCGAAGGGCAGCAGGGACGCCAGGTGGAAGGCCATGTCCCACGCCGCTTGGCGCGGGAAGCTGTCGGCGTGGCGCGGCGAAAGGTCCGCGGGCGGGCAGGCGGCGGCCAAGGCGCGGATCGCCGCCGGGTCGCGCGGGAAGCGGCTCTCGGCGCCCATGCCGTCGCGCTCCAAGACGATCCAATCCGGGCGGATGTAGCCGAAGTCCGTCACCGCCACCGCGACCCCGCGCGCGCGGGCGGCGGCGATGGCGGCGCGGTGGTGGGGCCGCTGCTCCCCGAGCAGCACGAGGTCGGTGACGGCGCGCTCGTCCAGGAAGCGGGCGACGAAGCCGGGCCACTCCGCGAGGCCGCCGCGGAAGTCCACCGCGCCCGGCCCCCGCCAGAACAGGCGGTCGCCCCAGCAGACGTTGATCCTGTGCGCCTCGTGCCCCAGCGCGCGCAACCCGGCCGCGACCTCCGCGAAGAAGGGCGTGGTGGGCCCCTGGAGGAACAAGAACCGGCGGCGGGCACGGGCGGCCCCGAAGCGGTCCGGCCAAGCGTTCATCCGACGCGGACCCGCAGCGCCGCCCGCAAGTCGGCCAAATCCACCGTCCGCCGGCCGCGCCGCGCCAAGCCCCGCAGCATGCCGCGCGACGGGAAGGGGCAGTATGGCAGCGGCGCCGCCTCGCGCGGCGGGTCCTCGCGCCCCTCGGCCATCGCGTCGAGGACGCGCCCGAGCAGCGCCGCGCCCTCCGCGTGCAGCCGGCGCGCGGCGGCCGAGGCGGTGGTGCCCTCCGGCAGCGCCACCCCGGACTGAGCCAGGATCGGGCCGGCGTCGATCCGCGGCGCCAGCCGGTGCACCGTGACCCCGAAGGCCGGCCGCTCCTCGGCGAGCGCCCAGATCGTCGGCACCGGCCCGCGGTGGCGCGGCAGCAGCGAAGGGTGGACGTTGATCCCGCCGCGCGGCGCCAGCGCCAGGGTTTCCGGCGCGAAGATCTGGTCGAAATGGAACGAGACCAACAGGTCCGGCGCCGCGCTCCGGATGGCGGCCGCCGTCTCCGACCCGTTCACGTCCCGCACCTCAAGGACCGGAATGCCGCACGCCGCCGCGACGTCCGCCAATCCGCCGCGCCCGGCCCGGCCCGTCCACCGTGGCAGGACGTAGTTGACCGCCAGGAAGGGCAGGAGGCGCGGGCCCGAGCGCCGCAGGTGCCGCAGCGCCTGCGCCGCGGTGCCGCCCGTGCCCGGGCGGACGGGGACGGACCGGCCGACCAGCACCACCTCCGCGCCGCCCCGGCGTCGCCCGCGCAGGAAGTCGGCGACGGCCTCCGCGGACAGCGCGCTCTCCAACGTGAAGAGCGCGACGCGCAAAGGCGGCCGGCGCGGCCACCGGTCTTCCGGACCGGCGCGCGCGCCCGTGGGCACGGGACCACGGTTCAGGCGCCGGCGCGCCGCGTCCCGCGCGGCGCGGTCAC
>NZ_BAAAFZ010000031.1:0-30427 GCF_039523795.1 Craurococcus roseus
CCGTGCCGCCCTCGCCGCCGCCGCGGCGCAGCGCGCCGCCGAACACGAGCGCATCCGCCAGCGCCGCACCGAGGAGCGCCGCCACCGCGACGCCGACCCCGCCGAGCGGGCGGCCCACGACGCCGCGCCCGCGCGCGCCCGCGCCGGGGCCGAGAAGACGCGCCGCCGCCGCCGCCCGCCCGCCGGCAGCAAGGTCCGCTACTCCCCCACCGCCCCTGGGAGCCGCTGTCCGACGACGAGTGGGCCGTCCTTTCCCCCTTCGTCGTGCGCGGCGCGGGCGCGGGCCGGCCCGTGCGCGCCCCGCGCGGGCGCCTGGGCGCGATCTTCTGGATGGCCGCGCACCTCCTCCCCGGCCCCGGCTGGTCGCCCGCCCCCTGGCGGACGCTCCCGCCCCGGTTCGGCAAGCGCGACACCGTGGCCCGCCAGTCCCGCCGCTGGGCGCAGGCCGGCCTCTGGACCCGCCTCCTCGAAGCGCTCGCCGGGCCGGACTGCCCCGGCATCGCCATCCTCCGCCGCCTCGGGTCCTGGATCTGCCGCACCTACCGCCGCGCCTGGCGCATCCTGGGCGTCCGGGGCGTCGCGCTCGCCCGCCGCCTCGGCTTCCTGTCCGCGCTGCGCGGCCCGCCCTGGTTCCTGCCCGACCCCCATTTGTCCGAAAGCATCAAAGGCGAGTTCCGCCGCCTCCGAAGGTGCCTGCACGAGAAGGGCAAGGCGGCGATGCGCGCCATGCTGCCCTGCCCGGATTTCTTCCGCGCGGCCGACAAGCTGCTCTGGGCCGCCAGCGGAGGCCGCCGGATCAACCGCCACCTGGCCCCGCCGTGACGGGCGCCGGCGAACGGCAACACCGTGCCGCTCACCGTGTCCGTGGAGGACCCGGGTGTGGGGGCCCGCGCCAACGCCCCGGGGCCGGCGGCGAAGGGTGGCGACCGGGCGAACCCTCGCACCCGAACCCGGCCCGCTGGCGCGGCCGGTCCATCGCGGCCAAGCTGGAGGGGCGATGACACGCCCCCGCCGCCCCGGTTCCGGCAGGCCGCGACCGCGCGCGAACGTCCGCCCGGCGGGCCGTGGCGCGAGCGTACCCCGCTTGCCCGACTTGGCCGCGGCGCCCGTGCCGCGCGTCCTGGAAGGAGAAGGGCGATGAGGCGGTCCACCCGAAGGCCGTGCGGAGCGGGGCGGGATGCCGCGTCCTGAGCGCCGCTTGCCCCGCCCGCGCGCCATGATCGTCGCCCCGCAGCCGGAGGCGGTGGAGGCGGGCGCCGCCGTCCTCGCCGCCGGCGGCAACGCGCTGGACGCCGTGCTCGCCTGCGCCCTCGCGCAAGGCGTGGTGGACCCGATGATGTGCGGCGTCGGCGGCCTCGGCGTGCTGCACCTGTTCGACCCCGCGACGGGCGATCACCGCGTGCTGGACGGCCTCGCCACCTGCCCGGCCGCCTGCGCCGAAGGCATGTGGGAAGAACTGTTCGAGCGCGAGTGCCCGGACGGTTACGGCTACGTGCTGCGCGGCAACGTCAACGAGCTGGGCCACGCCGCCGTCGCCACGCCCGGGATACTCCGCGCCTTCGCCGAGGCGCACCGGCGCTGGGGCCGCCGCCCCTGGGCCGGCCTGTTCGAGCCGGCGATGGCGCTGGCCACCGAGGGCTGGCTGGTGCGCCCCCACGTGGCGGCGATGTTCGCCTTGGACGAGGCCGCCTACGGCCGCCGACCCTACCGCGACAAGCTCGCCTTCACGGAGGACGGCGCGCGGCTCTACCTGCGCCCGGACGGCTCGCCGAAGCGGGTCGGCGACGCCGTGCGGAACCCGGACCTCGCGCGCACGCTCTCCGCGCTCGCCCGGAACGGGGCGGAGGAATTCTACTCGGGCGGCATCGCGCGGCGCATCGCGGACGGGATGGCGCAGGCGGGCGGGCTGCTGTCCGCGGCGGACCTCGACGGCTTCCGCGCGGAGGAGGCCGCGCCGCTCACGGTGGGCTACCGCGGCAGGACAGTCGCCGTGCCGCCGCCGCCGGCCGGCGGGATCATGGTGGCCGAGATGCTCCGCATCCTGGAGCGGTTCGACCTCCCGGCGCTCGGCCACAACAGCGCGGAGCACATGCGCGTGGTGGCGGAGGCGATGAAGGTCGCCGGCCGGGACAAGGACCGCCACGTCGGCGACCCGCGCTTCGTGCCGCCGTTGCCGGACCACCTGCTGTCCGACGCCTACGCGGACGGGCGCGCCGCCGCCATCCGCGCCGGCGAGAAGACCCATCTGCCGCGGACGGGCTCGGACGGGGAGCACACCACCACGGTGTCCTGCGTGGATGCGGACGGCATGGTCGTCTCGCTGACCCACACCCTCGGCGTGCCCTCCGGCGTGATCCCGGCCGGGACGGGCTTCATGCTCAACGGCGCGATGAACTGGTGCGACCCGCGGCCGGGCCGCGCCGGCTCCATCGCGCCCGGCAAGAAGCGCTTCTCCTCCATGACGCCGACGGTCGTGCTGGAGGAAGGGCGGGCGGTCGCCACGATGGGCGCGCCGGGCGGCGCCTGGATACCGATCGCCATCCTGCAGGCGCTGGTGAACCTGCTCGACTTCGGCATGGGGATGCAGGAAGCGGTGCAGGCGCCGCGCTTCAGCGCGACGAGCGACGCGGTGGACGTTTCCAACCGCATCCCGCGCTCGGCGCAACGCGAACTGGAGGCGATGGGCTACGAGGTGCGCCGCTCGCCCTTGAGCTACCCCTTCGCCGCCGTCCACGGCATCTCGATGTGGGACGGGCGCCTCGAAGGCGGCGCCGACCCGCAGCGCGACGGGCTGGCGGCGGGCGTCGCGGCGTGACGCGCCGCCGCTCCGCCTTCGGCCTCGCCATGGCGGCCGGCCTCGCCGCTCCGGCGCTCGGCCAGGCGCCCTGGCCGCGGGCGCGGCCGATCAACCTGATCGTGCCCTTCGCGCCCGGCGGCACCACGGACATCGTCGCCCGCATCCTCGCCGGCGAGCTGTCCCGGCGCCTCGACCAGTCCGTGGTGGTGGAGAACCGGCCCGGCGCGGGGGCCATGCTCGGCACCGGGCAGGCCGCGCGGGCCGCGCCGGACGGCTACACGCTGGTCCTTTCCGTCATCAGCGCCATGGTGGTCGGCAAGGTCCTCGGCGGCGACCGCGTCCCGTGGGACCCGGACCGGGACTTCGCGCACGTGGCGATGGTGATGAGCACGCCGTACCTCATCCTCGTGCGGCCCGACCTGCCGATCCGCACGCCGGCCGACCTGGCGGCCGAGGCGCGGCGGCGGCCGGACGCGCTCAGCTACGGCACGTCCGGGATCGGCTCCATGCCGCACCTCGTCATGCTGCGCTTCCTGGCCGCCGCCGGCGGCCTCGCCATGGCGCACGTGCCGTACCGGGGCGGGGCGCAGATCGCCACGGACATCGCCGCCGGCACCCTGCCGATGATGGTGGACAGCCTGACGGCGGCCAGCGCCAACATCCGCAGCGGCGCCCTGCGCCCGTTGGCGCACACCTGGCCCGAGCGCGTCCCGGCCTTCCCGGACATCCCGACCTTCCGCGAACTGGGCTTCGCCGACCTGGTGGTGGACGGCTGGTCCGGCATCGCCGCGCCCGCGCGCACGCCGCGCCCGGTCCTCGAACGGCTCGCGGCCGCGACGCGCGAAGCCCTGGAAGCGCCCGATGTCGTCCGCCGCTACGCGGAAACCGCGACCGCCCCCGGCCGCGTCTTCCTGGAGGACGCCCAGCGCTTCGTGCGCGAGGAACTCGCGGTCTGGGCGCCCGTCGTCCGCGCTTCCGGCGCCGCGTCGGACTGACGCCCCACCGGCCGCCGCAAGGATCTCCCCGATGCGCACAACCGTCCTGACCAACGCCCGCATCGTCGACGGCACCGCGCCGGAGCCGGGGGCTCCCGTCCGCGTGGTGGTCGAGGGCGGCCTGATCCGCGAGGTGTCCGCCACGGCCGCGATCCCGGGCGGCGCGCGGGTGGTCGACCTGCGCGGCCGAACGCTGATGCCGGGGCTGATCGACGCCCACGTCCACGTGGTCGCCGTCGTCGCCAGCCTGGCCCAGAACGCCGCGCTGCCGGACTCGCTGGTCGCCGCGCGCTCGATCCGCCTGCAACGCGAGATGCTGATGCGCGGCTTCACCACCGTGCGCGACGTGGGCGGCGCCGACCGCGGGCAGGCCGCGGCGGTCGAGGAGGGCACCGTCCTGGGCCCGCGCATGGTCATCGCGGGCAAGGCGCTGAGCCAGACCGGCGGCCACTGCGACTTCCGCGGGCCCTACGACGCAAGCCAGTACCGCTTCGCCGGCCGGCTCGGTTCGCTCGGCCGGCTGTGCGACGGCGTGCCGGAGGTGCGGCGCGCCGCCCGCGAGGAGATCAAGGCCGGTGCGGACTTCATCAAGATCATGGCGAACGGCGGCGTGGCCTCGCCCACGGACCCGATCCACTTCTTGGGCTTTTCCCGCGAGGAGGTCGCGGCCGCGGTGGAGGAGGCGGAGAACGCCGGCACCTACGTGTCGGCGCACCTCTACACGGACGCCGGCATCCGCCGCGCGGTGGAGTGCGGCGTCCACTCGCTGGAGCACTGCAACCTCATCACGCCGGAGACGGCGCACTTGGCCGCGGCGCGCGGCGCGGTGGCGGTGCCGACGCTCGTCACCTACGACAAGCTGGCCGAGGAGGGCGAGGCGCTCGGCATCGCCCCGGAGTCGCTGGCCAAGATCGACGTGGTGCGCCGCGCCGGCCTGGAGTCGCTCGGCGTCATGCACGAGGCGGGTCTGCCCATGGCCTACGGCAGCGACCTGCTGGGCGAGATGCACCGGCACCAGTCGGAGGAATTCGTGATCCGCGGCCGCGTGCTGCCGGCCCAGGCGGTGATCGCCTCCGCCACGGGCATCGCCGCGCGCCTGTGCCGCATGGAGGGCCGCATCGGCGTCGTCGCGCCGGGCGCCTTCGCCGACCTCGTCGTCGTGGACGGCGACCCGCTCGCCGACCTCTCGCTGCTCACGGGCCAGGGGCGCCACATGCCGCTGATCATGAAGGGCGGCGAGATCGTCAAGCACGCCGCATGGTGAGCCCGCCTTCGCCCGGCCGCCTCGCCTTCGGCGCCTGCGTGTTCTTCGCCTTCGCGCTGATGCTCGCCCCCGTAGTCACCGTCATGGCCATCAGCGTGTTCCGGCAGGAGATCGTGTCCTTCCCGCCGCCGGGCTTCACCCTCGAATGGTACGCCAACGCCTGGCAGCGGCAGGAATTCGCGCGCGGCTTCCTGTCCAGCCTCCAGGTGGCGCTGCTGGCGACGCTGGTGGGCGTGCCGCTCGGCACCGCCGCGGCCTTCGCTCTGGTGCGCGCCCGGCCGCCCGGCGGCTCCGCCCTGAACACGCTGCTGCTCGGGCCGTTGGCGGTCCCCGGCGTGGTGGCCGGCACCGCGCTGTACATGTTCTACCTGCGCGCGGAGTTCTGGCTGGACCGCGACATCACCTCGACCTTAGAAGGGCTGGTGGCCGCGCACGCGCTGCTGACGATCCCCTGGACGGTGCGGCTGGTGACGGCGAGCCTGCAAGGGCTCGACCTGTCGGTGGAGGAGGCCGCGGCCAACCTCGGCGCGCGGCCGTTCACCGTGTTCCGGCGGGTGACGCTGCCGGCCATGCGCCCGGGCATCATCGCCGCCTGCCTGTTCTCCTTCATCCAGAGCTTCGAGAACCTGGAGCTGAGCCTGCTGCTGGTCGGCCCCGGCCGCACGACGCTGCCGGTCGCTATGCTCAACTACCTGGAGTTCCGCATCGACCCCACCCTCGCGGCCGTGGCCACGGTGCAGATCCTGCTGGTGGGGGCGCTGATGCTGGTCACGGACCGCTTCGTCTCGATAGCGAGGGTCGTATGACGCCCGACCGCGCCGCCGGCGGGGAGGGGAGCTGATGGGGCGCCTGGTCCTGGAGGCCCTGGGCAAGCGGTACGGCGCTTCGACCGCGGTGGAGCGCGTGGACCTCGACGTGTCGCAAGGGGAGATGGTGGCGCTGCTCGGACCGTCGGGCTGCGGCAAGACCACCACGCTCCGCATGGTCGCGGGCTTCGTGCCGCCCACCGCCGGGCGCGTGCTGATCGGCGGCGAGGACGTGACGCGCAAGCCGCCGCACGCGCGCGACACCGGCATGGTGTTCCAATCCTACGCGCTGTTCCCCCACATGGACGTGGCTTCCAACGTGGCGTTCGGGCTGGAGATGCGCCGGGTGGGCCGCGCCGAGCGCGACGCGCGGGTGCGGGAGGCGCTGCGCCTGGTGCGGCTCGACTCGCTGGATGAGCGGCTGCCGCGGCAGTTGTCGGGCGGGCAGCAGCAGCGGGTGGCGCTGGCCCGCGCGCTGGTAGTCAACCCGTCCGTGTTCCTGCTGGACGAGCCCTTGTCGAACCTCGACGCCAAGCTGCGCGGCGAGGTGCGGATGGAGATCCGGGCGCTGCAGCGGCGGCTCGGCCTCACCACCCTCATCGTCACCCACGACCAAGAGGAGGCGCTGACCATGGCCGACCGCCTGGTTGTGATGGAGCGCGGCCGGGTGCGGCAGGTCGGCACGGCGGAGGACCTGTACGAGCGGCCGGCCGACCCTTTCGTGGCCGGCTTCGTCGGCCGCTGCAACCTCGTCGAAGGCGCGCCCGAAGGCCCCGGCGCGTTCCGCGCCGCGTCCGGCGCCCTCCTGCCGTGCGCCGACGCGGCGCCGTCCGCCGCCGGGCCCTCGGTGCTGGCGATCCGGCCGGAGCACGTCGCCGTGTCGCCGGCGGCGGACGGCGCCGCCCGGATCACGGCCGTGACCTACCTCGGGGCGCAGACCGAGTACCACGTCGAACTCGACGGCACGGCGCTCCTGGCGGTGCGGCCGACGCCTGCGGCCGGCGACCCGCTGCGCCGCCTGGCCCCGGGCGACCCGGCGGCCCTGGATTGGGACCGTTCCGTCGCTAGGCTGCTGCCCTTGGCGGACTCGACCGGGAAAGGACCTGACGCATGACCATCAGCCGACGCGGAACGCTCGCAGCCGGTGCCGCCGCCTTCGCCGCCGCGGCGGCCGGCCTCCCGGGCGTCCCCGCCCGCGCCCAGGCCAAGCAGGTGGTGGTGGGCACATGGGGCGGCGACTACGGGGAGCTGCTGCGGCAGAACATCGACGTCCCCTTGATGCAGCCGCAGGGCATCGAGGTGCTGCAGGACGTCGCCAACGCCGACCCGCGCAAGACCAAGATGCTGGCGGAGCGGCAGGCCCGGCGCGGGACCTTCGACGTGTCCTGCCTGTCGGACACCGACATGCACATGATGGCGCAGCAGAACACGCTGGACGCGCTGGACACCGCCAAGCTGCCCCGCGCCGGCAGCGTGGTGGCCGGCCTGCGCAAGCCTTACGCCGTGCCGCACATCTATTCGGCGCTGGCGCTGCTCTACAACCCGGACAAGGTGGCGGCGCCGCCCAAGGGCTTCGCCGACATGTGGGACCCGAAGTACCGCGGCCGCGTCGGCTTCTCCGACATCCTGTACTCCACCAACACCTTCGCCGCCGCCGTGGCGGGCGGGGGCGGCTTCGGCGACTACGAGCCGGCCAAGCGCAAGCTGATGGAGCTGCGCTCGCTGGACGCCAAGATCTACCCCTCGAACGAGGCGCTGGCGGCGGCGCTGAAGGGCGAGGAGGTGTGGCTGACGCCCATGTGGCTGGCGCGCGGCTACATGTGGCAGAAGGCCGGCATCCCGCTGCGCCACGTCGTGCCGCAGGAAGGCGCCTACGCCATCGTCTTCGAGGCGGCCGTGCCGCGCAACAGCCGCAACAAGGACAACGCCTACGCCTACCTGAACGCCATGCTGCAACCGCAGGCGCAGACGGCCTTCGCCGACCGGATGGGCTACCTGCCCACCGTTACGGACGCCACCCTGCCGCCCGCCATCGCGGAGCGGATCAGCCTGAACGAGGCCGACCAAGCGCGGCTGCGGGCGCCCGACTACGACTACCTGCTCCGCGCCCACGGGGACATCCTCGACTTCTGGAACAAGCAGTTCAAGGCCTGACCCCGCGTGGCCGCCGCGCTCGTCCTCCCGGCGGGGGTGCTGGTGTCGCTGCTCCTGGTGGCGCCCATGCTGCTGCTGTTCCGCATCTCGCTGAACGAGCACAGCCCGACCGAGATGATGGTGGAGGCGCTGACCGCGGCCAATTACCTGCGCGCCGTCGCGGACCCGTACTACCGGCAGGTCCTGCTGACCACGCTCGCGGTGGCCACGGGCAGCACGTTCCTGGCGCTCGCCGTCGGCTTCCCCGCCGCGTACTGGCTGGCCCGCATGGAGAGCCGCTGGAAGAGCTTGGCCACGATCCTGGTGCTGTTCCCGCTGCTGGTCGGTAACGTGGTGCGCGCGGCCGGCTGGCTGGCGCTGCTCGGCAACGAGGGGGCGATCAACGCCGCGCTGCGCGGCCTGGGCGTCGTCTCGGCGCCGCTGCCGCTGCTCTACAACACCGGCGCCGTCGTGGCGGGGATCGTCGCCGTGGTGCTGCCCTACATGATCCTGACGCTCTCGGCCGTGATCGAGAGCATCCCGCGGCAGGCCGAGGAGGCGGCCGCGAACCTGGGGGCGAGGCCGCTGGCGGTGTTCCGCCGCGTGGTGCTGCCCTTGGCGCTGCCCGGCGTCGCCGCGGGCTCGGTGCTGGTGTTCGTGCTGTGCATGAACACCTACGCCACCGCCATCCTGCTGGGCGGCCCGCAGTTCAAGATGATGGCGCCGGCCGTGTACGACCAGTTCGTGCGCGGCAACAACTGGCCGTTCGGCGCCGCGCTCGCCTTCATCCTGCTCGGCATCACGCTGGCGCTGACGGTGGCCGGCAGCGCCGCGCTCGGCCGGAGGTACCGCCGATGACACCGCGGGGGGAAACGCCATGACGGACGGCTCGGCTGGAGGCGACGCGCCGCGCGTCGGCGAGGAGATCACCGCCAAGAACGCCAAGCTCGGGATGCCGCCCGTGCCGGCGGCCACGGGGCGCGACCGCGGCGCCGGGCCGTTCCGCCGCTTGGTGCTGCGCGGCGCCACGGTGATCGACGGCACCGGCGCGCCGCCCTGGGGGCCGGTGGACATCGTCGTGGAGGAGGACCGGATCGCCGCCATCGTCGGCGTCGGCACGCCGGGCAAGCCCATAGACCCGTCCCGGCGCCCGCCGGCCGGCGACCACGAGATCGACTGCCACGGCAGGTTCGTCACGCCCGGCCTGATCGACTGCCACACCCACATCGGCGTGCCCTACCACGCGCTGCACGGCGCGGTGGCCCCGGCCGACTACGTGTACAAGCTTTGGCTCGCCCACGGCGTGACCACGGTGCGCGAGATGGGCTGCTTCAGCGGCCTCGGTTGGGTGACGGGGCAGCGCGACGCGTCCGCCGCCAACGCCATCGCGGCGCCGCGCATCCGGGCGCACCCTTACTTCCCCGCCGTCAACGACATGCTCAAGACCATCCACACGCCCGACGAGGCGCGCGAGTGGCTGCGGCGGGCCAAGGACGCCGGCGCGGACGGCATCAAGTTCTTCGGGGCGCCGCCCGCCATCATGCGCGCGGCCCTGGAGGAGTGCGGCCGGCTCGGCCTGCGCACCGGCTGCCACCACGCGCAGCAGGCGGTCACGCGCATGAACGCGCTGACCACGGCGCGGTGGGGCCTCACCAGCGCGGAGCACTACTACGGCCTGCCGGAGGCGCTGTACGATGAGCGGGCCGTGCAGGACTACCCGCCCGGCTACAACTACAACGACGAGTATTTCCGCTTCTCCGCCGCCGGGCAGACCTTCCTGCAAGCCGCCGAGCCGGGCAGCGCCAAGTGGAACGAGGTGCTTGAGCGCTTCCTGGAGATCGACTTCACCTTCGTGCCCACCTTCACGATCTACGACGCCAACCGCGATCTGATGCGCTTCCGCCGCGCCGACTGGCACGACGGGTACACCTGGCCCAGCATGTGGCGGTACTTCCAGCCGGCCCGCGGCGGCCACGGCGCCTACTGGTATCGCTGGTCCGTCGCCAACGAGGTCGAGTGGAAGCAGCATTACCGGCTCTGGATGCGGTTCCTCAACGCCTACAAGAACCGCGGCGGGCGCGTCTGCACCGGCAGCGACTCCGGCTTCATCTTCCAGATCTTCGGCTACGGCTACGTCCGCGAGCTGGAGCTGCTGCAAGAAGCCGGCTTCAACCCGCTGGAAGTGCTGCGCTCGGCGACCATCCTGGGCGCCGAGCTGCTCGGCATCGACGGCGAGACCGGCAGCGTCGAGGTCGGCAAGGCCGCCGACCTCCTGGTGCTGGACGAGAACCCGCTGGACGACTTCAAGCTGCTCTACGGCACCGGCGCGCTGCGGCTGAACGACGACACCGGCAAGCCCGAATGGCGCCGGGCCCTGCGCCAAACCATCCGCGCCGGGCTCGTGTTCGACTGCGAAGAGCTGCTGGCCGACGTGCGCGCCATGGTGGCCGCCCAAAAGGAAGCCGAGGCGGCCGGGGCGTGACCGCGCCGACCGAGTTCATCGTGCTGGCGGGCTTTCTCGGCAGCGGCAAGACCTCCTTGCTGGTGGACTGGCTCGCCCAGCCCGAGGCCGCCGACACGGCGGTCATCGTCAACGAGGCCGGCGAGATCGACGTGGACGGCGCCATCCTCGCCGACAGCGGCGCGGTGCCGATGGCGATGCTGGCCAACGGCTGCGTGTGCTGCTCTCTGACCAGCGACCTGGTGTTCACCGTGCGGGCCTTGCTGGACGGGCGCGCCCGCGCCGGGCTGCCGCCGTTCCGCCGGATCGTGCTGGAGTGCTCCGGCCTTTCGAAGCCGGGTCCGATCCTGCGCTCCCTGCTGCCGCTGGCGCCCCTCGGACTCCGCGTGCGCGTCCTCGTCACCTGCGACGCGTCGCAGGCGCCGGGTCGGGCGGCGCGCTTCGAGGAGTGGTCGGCGCAGATCGCCGCCGCGGGCGCGGTGGTGTTCACCAAGCTGGACCTGTCCGGCGTTTCCGACGCCGAGGCGCTGGTCGCCGCCGTCAACCCGCTCGCGGCGCGGGTGGTGGAGGCGGACCGCGCGACGCGCGCGCGGGCGGCTTTCGCGGACATCCCCGAGGGCTTCGCCGGGGCGGCCGCGCCGGCCCTCCCCGCGGCCGGCGCGCATCCCCGCGTGGCCGTTCTGCGCGCGTCCTTCACCCATGGCGCCTCGTGGGAGGACCGCCTCGACTGGCTGGAGGACCTCGCCGCGTTCTGCGGCGACCGCCTGTTGCGCGTGAAGGGCTTCCTCCGCCGCCCGGGCTCGGACGTCCCCGTGCTCGTCCAGGCGGTGGGCACCCTGTTCGGCCCCCCGAGCCCGATGCCCGGGGCGCGCGGCGCGGCGGAGGGTCTGGTGGTGATCGCCCGCGACCTCGACGCGGACGGACTCCGCGCCGCCATGCCCGGCGCCCCCGTCCGGCTGACGGCGCCCCGAGGGCGGCCGCCGCGGATCTGCGCCCCGGCATGACCCGCGCCGCGCGCCGCCGAGGGGCGAGGCGGTGCCGGAGGGCGCGCCATGCCCGTGGCGCGACCGGCGTCCGGCCCGACGCGGCCTACGGCGCCCGGGTGCTCCGCCTCGCCCCGCACGCCGCCGGCGCCACTCCCGAAGGCGAGCGGGGCCGCCGCTGACCGCGCGGCGGCCGCGCCGCGGGGGGGGGCGGCGTCACGTCCCCGCCGTCCACGACGAAGCTCTGCGCGGTGCGGCTCCCGGACGCGCGCGACGCGAGGAACAGCGCCACCCGAGCGACGTCGTCCGGCCTCATCGCGCGCTTGAGGCACTGCCCCTTGAGCAGGTTCGCCTCCGCCGCCGGCGCCACCCAGAGCGACCGCTGCCGCTCCGTCATGATCCAGCCGGGGATCACGGCGCTCACCCGAACGCCGGCCGGCCCAAGGTCCCGCGCGAGCCCGCGCGTCAGCCTCTCCATCCCCGCCTTGGCGGTCACGTAGGCCGGCATCCCGCCTGTGGCGCGGCGCCACGAGACCGAGCCCATGTTCACCACCGCCCCGTCCTGCCCGGCCGCGCGGAGGGCGTCCCAGCGCCGCTTGGGTGGCGAAAAAGGCGTGGCGGAGATTCGTCGCGTGCCGCTCGTCCCGGTACTCCGGCGTCCGGTCCTCGATCCGGTGCCGGTCGTCGCGCGCGGCGTTGTTGACGAGCTTGGAAACGGGGCCGAGCGCCGCGTGCAACTCGGCCAAGGCGGCCCGCAGCGCGGCGATGTCGGTCAGGTCCGCGAGCGCCGCCTGCGCCGCGCCGCCGAGGCCGGACTCCAGCCGCCGCGCCGCCGCCTCGTCGCGGTCCACGAAGCCGACGCGGGCGCCTTGCGCGGCGAACGCGCGCACGACCGCCTCCCCGATGCCGGACGCGCCGCCCGTCACCACCGCGACCTTGCCGCGCAGGGCGGGATGGACCGCCTCCGTCACGGCGCGCCCGCCGCCGAAGGAGCGCGTGCGCGGACCTCGGCGCGGCGGAACCGGAGCCGCCCCGGCCAACCGCCCATGCCGTCCCCTCCGGTGTTCGCCGCGCGATGGTGCAGGCGCCGCCGGGGAGCACAAGCGAGGCGGCGGGCCGCGATCGGTCCGAGTGTCCGGAGTGGCCGCCGTCCCCGCCGGCCACTCCGAAGGGGTGCCTGGAAGCGTTCGCCCAACTCCACCGGGACGCGGTGGAACTCGTCGCGGCCCGGCTGGAAGGGCGCGAGCCCGACGCGCCGGCGTCCCTGGCGCCCACGGTCGATGACGGCGCGCGGGGTGTCCGCTTCCTCGAAGCCGCCGTGGAGGCGGGCCGCCGCGGGGCCTGGGTCGGCGCGGCGCCGCACCCGCGGGCCCAGGCCGCGCGGGGGCGCCGCGTCAAAGGTGGCGCTTGGCGAGCAGCATGTGGCAGCCCTTGTTGCCGTCCACGGTCTGCGTCACGCGCAGGTCGCCGGCGAGCGAGCAGAGCATGTAGGCTTGGTTGCGCGACAGGTTGGTCCGCGCGCAGACCTCGCGCACCATCTCCCGCACCGCCTGCTTGGCCGCGTCGTCCAGGTCCTCGTCGATCCCGATGGAGATCAGGTGCGTCGCGTTCTCCGCGAAGGGCGTCCGGTGGCGCAGGTCCTTGCGCACCGTGAGCCGGAAGGCGCCCTTCATCCCGGTCTCCAGCGCGGTGATGCACACCTCGCCGTCGCCCTGCACCCCGTGGCCGTCGCCGGCGTAGAACAAGGCGCCTTCCGCGAACACGGGCAGGAACAGCGTGGCGCCCGGCTTCAGCTCCTTGTTGTCCATGTTGCCGCCGAAGGCGCGCGGCACGTTCGTCGTCACCCGCCCCCACTCGGGCGGCGGCGCGGTGCCGATCACGCCGAAGAACGGGTCGAGCGGCAGCTCCGTCCCCCAGGGCAGGCGGCACACGCCCCGCGCGCGGTCCACGCGGGGGTGGATCGTCTCGTACTCGGTGAACTCGTCCGGCAGCGTGCCGAGCAGCGGCAGGACGGCCACCCAGCCCCAGTCCATCGTCGGCTCGACGGAGAGGATGTCCACCTGCAAGGTGTCCCCCGGCTCCGCGCCGCGCACGAACACCGGCCCGGTGACGAAGTGCGCGCCCGGCCCCTGCGGCAGCGTCTCGATCGCCGCCAGGCATTCGGCCGGCACCAGCGAGCGGTCGGCCGGCAAGGTGGACGCGCCGCCCGCCGGCACGCAGGCCAACGCCACCGTGTCGCCGGACTCGACACGGAGCACGGGCTTTGTCGCGGCGTCGAGGTAGCCCCACACCATGTTCTCGGGCGTCGCGGGCAGATCGTGCTGGGAAGGCATGGCGGTTCTCCTCGCGTCGGGCGCCGGGTGCGCCGGCCGGTGGCCCGCTCGGAGGCGCGCGCGACCCGCGGGGGGTGGAAAACCGCTGCGGGAGTCGCGAAGGCCCGGCGTCACGTGCGCGGCTGCTCCAGGCGGATGGAGCCGTGCGATCGTCAGGCGTCGTCCCTGCCCACGAGTATCGCCGCGCCGCGCGCCACGCGGCAAGGCCCGCCAAGCCGGCGCCAGGGCCGGAAGCGTTCTTGTCGCCCTGCAACTTTCCTCCCGAGCCCGCCGCCCGCGCGGGCATGTGGGCTTCGGCGCTCCCGTGCCGCGGCGTTCAATGGATGACGATTGCCACGCCAGTCGTCATCAAATGGCAATGGTCCTTTTACTGTTCGATACATGACGGAAGCCGCGTCGCCCGGCATCTTTGCCGGTCGAACTCACCTCCTCTTGAAGTGCGTCTTGCCTGAAGCTCTCCAGATCGGTTTCCCACCGGCAACGCGGGCCGTCGCTTCTTGCCCCTCGCAGGCGGGGCGCCGGTGCGGCCGACCGGGAACCGGGACAGGCGCTGGAGGCTGCGGGGGTCACGTTCCGATGGTGCGCGCCTCAGTATCCAACCACAATCCCGACTCGTGGGTTCACGAAACCGTCGCGAAACGCAAGTACTCCGGCGCTTGCGTTTGCAATATGTGTTCCCTTGCAGACAATCCTTCATTCCCTAAGCTGAACAACATTCGCATATTTTCTTGCAGGGCTGCCGAACTGCTGCCTTGCAGCATCCGTTCGCGCCTTCACATGCGTGCACATACAAGACTGAAGGCGCAAGGGACCATGGCCATGACGATCTCGACCATCCCCGCGGTTCTCTCCGTCCGGCTGCCCTCGCCGTCGCGGGACCGGCTGAAGGCGGCGGCCGCCGCACGGGGGGAAACGGTGCAAGGGTTGGTGGGGTCGCTGGTGGACCGCTTCCTGGCGGAAGACGGGAAGCGGGCGCCGGAGCTGGCGCGGGCGCTCGGGGCGCTGCGGGCGGCGGGGCCGGGTTTGCGGGGGCGCTGGGGCGTGCGAGGGCTGTGGGTGGTGGGCGCAGTCGCGCGGGGCGACGCCGCGCCGCCGGGGACGGCGGTGGAGATCGAGTGCGAATTCGAGCCGGGGGCGCGGGTGTCGCTGGTGGGGCTGGCGTCCCTGCGGGCTGAGCTGGCGGCGTCGCTGGGCGCCCCTGTTGCGTTGGCAGAACGTGCGGCGCTGCCGCCGGGGCCCGCGCGCGACGCCGCCGAGCGCGACGCGGTGCGCGCGCTGTGAGCGCGGCCGCCCCGCCGGGCCGGCCGGACGGCGCCGCCGCGGGCGGCCCCGGTCCCGGCCACGCGCACGATCTGCGCGGGCGGTTGCGGGCGATCAGGGCCGCGGCGGAGGACGTTCGCGCCTTCGCCGCCGGGCTCGACGACGCGCGCCTGCTCGCCTTGCCCGAGGCGGACCGCCGCACCTACCGCGCGCTGAAGGATGCCCTGCTGGAGATCAGCGAAAGGGCGGGCGAGTTGCCGCCGCCCCTCCTCGCCCGCCACCCCGGCGTCGACTGGCGCGGGTGGACGGGCCTGCGGGACATGGCTTCGCAGCGCGACTTCGGCGCGGAGCTGCGCCGCCTGGGTTTGGCGGTCGCGGACGACCTGCCCGCGTTGCTCGCCGCCGTGGAAGCCGAACTCGCCCGGCCCGGGGACGACGCCCCGGAATGCCGCTCGCCCGACCTGGGGTAGCACGGCGCTTGCGCGAGCCCGCCCGCCCACACCGGGCGGCGCGGCTGCGGGCGCGGGCGTGAGGAACGAGCGCGGCAAGCGCCGGCCGCAAGCCGCGCGGCCCGCCCTTCCCGCGTTCGCCGCCCCGCCACCTGACCATCCGGCCCGCCCACGGCCGCCCTCGCAACCGTCGCGCGGCTGAGGGCGCTGGGCCGCTGTTCACGCCCGGCGCCACGCGTGCGCTCGCGTGCCCGGCGCGAACTCCTCTTCCCGCCATCCGCGACGCCGCGCACCCGCGGCGCGACGCCGCTCGCCCCCCGCCGCCCGGCGCGTCGCAACGCCGCTTGCCGCCGAGCCGGCTTGCATCGGAGCCAGCGTGCGGGCGGCCCAGCGTGAAGCAAAGCCAGCCTGCCGCCGCACGGACAGCGCCGCAATCCGGGAAGCCTGCAAAATAAAGAAGCAAACAATGCTAGTAAAGCTGACCTTCATTTCTCACATTTCCTTGACGATTTGGGGGCTTCTATTTTGGGGCTCTTGAGGTTTGCTGATGCCGACGAAAGTAACGGCACAAGCAAGGGAGCACCCGGCTCTGGCCGTCCAGTCCGCCGCGTCGGCGCGGCGCTGGGCGGACCGGGGCGCGGGCGGGTTCGGGTCGACGCGGGCGCCGCCGGCGCGCCGCCGGGGCATCACAGTGGGGCACGGCATGACGGATCTCGGAAGCAACGTGCAGGCGGGGGAGCGGCTCGCGTCGGTGGTGGAGCCGCCGCGCACCGTAGCGGAGGCGCTCGCCGAAGCGCTGCGCGAATTGGGGGCGGTCCACGCCTGCGGCGTGTCCGGCGGCGCGCAGGCGCTGCTCTGGGCGGCGCTCTCCAAGCGCTTGGACGTGCTGCACTTCCGGCACGAAAGCGGCGCTGCCTTCGCCGCGACGGAGGCCTACTTCGCCAGCGGCCGCCCCGCGGTGGTGTTCGCCACCACCGGTCCCGGCATCACGAACGCCCTCACCGGCGTCCTGGCCGCGCGCACGGAGGGCGCCAAGGTCGTGCTGGTGACGGCCTACGCCTCGGCGCCGCAGCGCGGGCGCGGCGGCATCCAGGAGACCAGCGGCTACACCATGCCCGCCAGCGGGCTGTTCGAAGCCGGTGCGTGGTTCGACGACGCCGTGGTCCTGGAAACGCCCGACCAGTTGCCGCAGGTGCTGCGCCGCTTGGCGGCCGGGCTGCGGCGCCCGGGCGGCTACGTCGCGCACCTCAGCGTCCCAAACGCCGTGCAGGGCGCGCCCCTGACCCAGCCGCTGCCGCGCTTCGCGCGGGCGGACGCGGACGGCGCCGGCGACCCGTCCGCACGGCCGGACCCGAACCGCGCCGCGGTGTCGCGCTGCGTCGAGCTGCTGTCGCGGGCGCCCTTCGCCATCTGGGCGGGCTTCGGCGCGCGCGGCGCCGCCGCCGAGCTGCGCGCGCTGGCCGAGCGGGCCGAGGCGCCGGTGATGTGCTCGCCGCGCGCCAAGGGCCTGTTCCCGGAGGACCACCCGCTGTTCGTCGGCGTGACCGGCATGGGCGGGCACACGGCGGCCGCCGTGGCCTACATGCGCGGCGACCGCGCGCCGCGGCGCGTGCTGGTGCTCGGGACGCGGCTGGGCGAGCCGACCTCCTTCTGGAACCCCGCCCTCGTGCCGGCCGACGGCTTCGTGCACGTGGACATCGACCCGATGGTGCCGGGGGTGGCCTACCCGCAGGCCGAGACCTTCGCGGTGCAGGCGGAGACGGGCGACTTCCTCCGGGCGCTGCTCGCGGCGTTGCCGTCGCCGGGCGGCGGGGCCGCGCCGCAGCGCGCCGTGCCGCGGCCGCACCCCGGCCTCCCGGCGCCGGACGGCGCTTCGCGGGTGCGCCCGGACGCGCTGATGGCGGCGGTGCAGCGCGCGGTGGTGGACGGCGGCGACGCCGTGGTGCTCGCCGAGTCCGGCAACTCCTTCACCTGGGCGACGCACTGCCTGCGCTTCGCCGAGCCGGGGCGCTACCGGGTCAGCACCAACCTCGGCTCCATGGGCCACGCCGCCACCGGCGTCCTTGGCGCGGCCCTCGGGCGCAACGGCCGGGCCGTCGCGATCGTCGGCGACGGCGCCATGCTGATGAACAGCGGCGAGGTGAGCACCGCGGTGAAGCGCGGCCTGCCGGCGACGTGGATCGTGCTCAACGACGGCCGCTACAACATGTGCTTCCAGGGCATGGCGGCCCTCGGCATGTCCGGCCTCGCCGACGCGGTCTTCCCGCCCACCGACTTCGCCATGCTCGGCCGGGCGATGGGCGCGCGCGGCGCGCGCGTGGAGAGCGAGGACGCGCTGGAAGCGGCGCTGGCCGAGGCCGTCTCGACGCCCGGCCCGTTCGTCCTCGACGTGCTCATCGACGCCGACCGGCCGGCGCCCGCCCTTGGCCGGAACGAAGGATTGCGCGCCGCCCAGGCGGCGCGGAGCGAGCACGCGGGGATGAGCTTCCCCGTGGTCGGCGCTTAACGAGGAGCACGCCGCCGTGGAAAGCAACACCTTCGCCACGTCCACCTACATCGCCACGTCGCCGGAGGCCGCGGTCGAGTACTTGCGCGACCTGCGGAACCTGGACGAGTGGACGCTCTACAGCCGGATGGTCGAGCAGGTGGATGAGAATACCTGGCGCGGCACGGCGTCGGGCTACCAGCACGACCTCTTCTACCACGCGCGCCCGATCGAGACGCCGCTGTTCCGCGGCGTGGAGTGGCACTGCGGGTTCGAGCCCGGCAAGTACTTCCAGTGCTACCCGGCCGTGGTCTTCCCGGCTCCCTACGTCGGGTCGGACGAGCCGGGCGTCTACTTCCACTGGCTCTCCTTCATCGGCCCCGAGCGGCGCACGCCGATGATCATGCAGGGCATCGACTACGTGCACACGGCTGAGATCCGCTCGTTGAAGGGTGCGCTGGAACGTAAGGCCGGCTTGAAGGCGGCGGCACGCGGCCGCTTCGAGATCCAGACCGCCTCCATCTTCGTGGACGCGCCGCTGGAGCTTTCGGCCGGCTACCTCGGCGACATCCGCAACTTGGCGGAGTGGGCCTACTTCATCAAACCGGACGGCGAGGCCGAAGGCGGCAAGGGCCGCTTCACCGACGAGTACGGCCAGCCTGTCGAGGTGGAACTCCGCTCGCACGACTGCTTCAACTACGTGATCCTGGAGTTCGCGCACCACTACCGCGAGCAGGGCTACACGCAGCGCAACCTGATGTTCCTGGTGCCCTGCGCCTACGCCTTCGGCAACCCGAAGGCGAAGGGCTGCATCCAGCACCGGATCGCGTTCTTCGAGAAGGGCGCGCCGCCGCCGCACGGCAAGCTCCAGCTCCAGGACTACGGGGCGGAGGCGATGAGCCTCAAGCGCCGTCTGGAAGAGAAGGCCGGCAACCTCGCCTCCTTCGGGCGCGGCATGAGCTACCTGCCGGAGGGCGAAGCGTGAGCGCGGCCGGCGCCCGCCCCGCCGGCGCGAACGCCGCCGCCGTGCTGCTGCTCGACAACTACGACAGCTTCACCTTCAACCTGTTCCACTACCTCGGCGAACTCGGCGCGGCGGTGGAGGTGCTCCGCAACGACGCCGCCACGCCGGGCGAGGCGATGGCGGCGCGCCCGGACGCGGTGGTGATCTCGCCGGGGCCGTGCGACCCCGACCGCGCGGGCATTTCGCTCGGCCTCATCGGGGAGGCCGCGCCCGTGTGCCCTGTGCTGGGCGTGTGCCTCGGGCACCAGGCCATCGGCCAAGCCTTCGGCGGCAAGGTGGTGCGGGCGCCGGCTCCGGTGCACGGCAAGACCAGCCTCGTCCACCACGACGACACCGGCGTTTTCCGCGGCTTGCCGAACCCGTTCCGCGCCACGCGCTACCACAGCCTGGTCGTCGAGCGGGACGGCCTGCCGGGCGAGCTGGTGCCGAACGCCTGGACCGAGGACGGGCTGGTCATGGGCCTCCGCCACGAGCGGTTGCCCGTCCACGGCGTGCAGTTCCACCCCGAGAGCATCGAGACCGCGGCGGGCCACGACCTGCTGCGGAACTTCCTGGCCCTCGTCCCGGAAAGGGCCCCGGCGTGAGCGCGAACCTGGAGACGGCTGGCGCCGCGCCCGCGGGCGCGGCGCCGGAGGGCCTCGTCGCCGCCGACGCCCTCCGGCCGACCCTGAACCGCCTCGCCGCCGGCGCGACGCTGACGCAGGAGCAGGCCGAGGCCGCCTTCGGGGCGATGATGCAGGGCCGCGCCACGCCGCCCCAGATCGGCGGCCTGCTGATGGCCATGCGCGTGCGTGGCGAGACCGTGGACGAGATCACCGGCGCCGTGCGCGCCATGCGCGCGAGCATGGTGCCCGTGGAGGCGCCGGAAGGGGCGATCGACACCTGCGGCACCGGCGGCGACGCCGCGGGGACGTTCAACATCTCCACGGCCGCGGCCTTCGTCGTGGCGGGCTGCGGCGTCCCGGTGGCCAAGCACGGCAACCGCGCATCGTCCTCGCGGTCGGGCGCGGCGGACGTGCTCGAAGCGCTGGGCGTCAACCTCGACGCGCCGTTGGAGGCGTCGGCCCGGACGCTGCGCGAGGACGGCATCGGCTTCCTGTTCGCGCCGCGCCACCACGCCGCGATGCGTCACGTCGGCCCGTGCCGGCGCGACCTCGGCACGCGGACGGTCTTCAACCTGCTCGGGCCGCTCGCCAACCCGGCCGGGGCGCGGCGCCAACTGCTCGGCGTGTTCGGGGCCGAGTGGGTGCGGCCGCTCGCGGAGGTGCTGCGCGCCCTCGGCTCCGAGCGCGCCTGGGTGGTGCACGGGGAGGACGGGCTGGACGAGCTGACCACCACCGGCGCGTCGGCGGTCGCGGAGCTGCGCGACGGCGAGATCACCCGGTTCGAGGTCGCGCCGGAGCGGATCGGCATCCCCCGCGCGGCCCCGGCCGACCTCAAGGGCGGCGACGCGCGCGACAACGCCGCGGCGCTCCGGTCGCTCCTAGGCGGCGCCGCCGGCCCGTACCGCGACATCGCGGTGCTGAACGCCGCGGCGGCGCTCGTGGTCGCGGGCCGCGCGCGGCGGCTGGAGGAGGGCGCCGTGCTCGCGCGCTGGTCCATCGACTCCGGCGCAGCGGCCCGGCGGCTCGAAGCTCTGGTGCGCGCCACCAACGAGGCCGCCCCGTGATCGGCGCGCTGGGCGAGATCTGCGCGGCCAAGCGCGAGCACGTGGCGGCTTGCCGGGCGAGCCGTCCTCTGGGTGTCCTGGAAGCCGCGCTGCCCGGGGCGCCGCCGCCGCGCGGCTTCGCCCGGGCCCTGCGCGCCGAGGCGGAGGCGGGCCGCCCCGCCCTGATCGCCGAGATCAAGCGGCGCAGCCCGAGCCGGGGGCTGATCCGGGCCGATTTCCACCCCCCGACGCTGGCGCGGGCCTACGCCGCCGGCGGCGCGGCGTGCCTTTCGGTGCTGACGGACTGTCCGTACTTCGGGGGCGAGATCGGGCACCTCGTCGCCGCGCGCGGGTCGGTGGGCCTGCCGGTGCTCCGCAAGGACTTCATCGTCGACCCCTACCAGGTGGTCGAGGCCCGCGCGGCGGGCGCGGACGCGCTGCTGCTCATCATGGCGGCCCTCGGCACCGGGCAGGCGGAGGAGCTGGAGGCGGCGGCGCACGGCCTCGGGCTGGACGTGCTGGTCGAGGTGCACGGCGAGGCCGAGCTCGAACGCGCGCTGCGGCTGCGCTCGCCCCTCATCGGCGTCAACAACCGCGACCTCTGGTCGCTCAGGGTCGACCTCGCCACCACCGAGCGGCTGGCGCCCCTGGTGCCCGCGGACCGCCTGCTGGTGTGCGAGAGCGGAATCGGCTCGCACGGGGATCTGGAGCGCATGGCCGCGGCCGGGGCGCGCTGCTTCCTCGTCGGGGAAGGCCTCATGCGGCAGGCGGACGTCGCCGCCGCGACGGCGGCCCTGCTGGGCAGGGTGCCGGCATGATCGGGACACGGGACGAGATGGACGCATTTCCGCGGCGGGGCGCCTTCGCCGAAGCCTATGCGGCCGGACGCCCGCAGGTGGTCTGGACCACGCTGGTGGCCGACCTCGAAACGCCGGTGGCGGCGATGATGAAGCTCGCCGAGGGCGAACGGCACGGGTTCCTCCTGGAGTCCGTCGAGGGCGGCGCCGCGCGGGGCCGCTACTCCTACATCGGGCTGCGGCCCGACCTGATCTGGCGCTGCCGCGGCGAGCGGGCCGAGATCAACCGCGCCGTCCGGCTGGGCCAGGTGAGCTACGACGCCTCGCCGTTGCCGGCGCTGGCCAGCCTGCGCGCGCTGGTCGAGGAATGCCGCATCGAGCTGCCGCCGGAGCTGCCGCCGGGCAGCGCCAGCCTGATCGGCTTCTTCGCCTACGATTTCGTGCGCCTGATCGAGCGGCTGCCCTCCGCTAACCCGGACGAGCTGGGCCTGCCCGACGCGATGCTGATGCGCCCGACCGTGGTGCTGGTGTTCGACAACGTGCTCGACCAGGTCGCGGTGGTGACCCCGGTGTACCCGGAGCGGTCCCTCTCCGCACGGGCCGCGTACGACCGCGCGCTGGAGCGCTTGGCGAACATCGTGGCCGACCTCGGGCGCGGCTTGCCGCACCAATCCCTGGCCGGCCGCGCCGCGCCGGCGCCGGTGGCGTCCTCGAACCTCACCCGCGGGCAGTACCACGCGATGGTGGAGCGGGCGCAGGAGTACATCCGCGCCGGCGACGCCTTCCAGGTCGTGCCGTCGCAGCGCTTCTCGCTGCCCTTCGCGCTTCCGCCGCTGGCGCTGTACCGCTCGCTGCGCCGGCTCAACCCCTCGCCCTTCTCCTTCTGCCTGAACCTCGGCGACTTCGCCCTGGTCGGCTCCTCGCCGGAGATCCTGGTGCGGCTGCGCGACGGCAAGGTCACGGTCCGGCCGATCGCCGGGACGCGCCCGCGCGGCGCGACGCGCGCCGAGGACCGCGCGCTGGAGCGCGACATGCTCGGCGACCCGAAGGAGCTGGCCGAGCACCTCATGCTGCTCGACCTGGGCCGCAACGACGTTGGCCGGGTGGCGAAGATCGGCTCCGTCCGCGTGACCGACAAGATGGCGGTGGAGCGCTACTCGCACGTCATGCACATCGTCTCGAACGTGGAGGGCGAGCTCGACCCTGAGCGGGCCGACGTCGTGGACGCGCTGTGCGCCGGCTTCCCGGCCGGCACGGTGACGGGCGCGCCGAAGATCCGCGCGATGGAGATCATCGAGGAGCTGGAGCCGACGCGGCGCGGCTTCTACGCCGGCGCCGTCGGCTACATCGGCGCCGACGGCAACATGGACACCTGCATCGGGCTCCGCACCGGCCTCATCAAGGCCGGCACGCTGCACGTCCAGGCGGGCGGCGGCGTGGTCGCCGACTCCGACCCCGAAGCGGAATACCGCGAATCCTGCAACAAGGCCGAGGCCCTGCTCAGCGCGGCGCGGGACGCTGTGCGTTTCGCCGCGGGTGCCGCGGCCCGACCCCACCATTACGAGGCCGCCGAGTGATGCAGCAAGCCGCTTTCTCCGAACCCGCGCCCCGTGGCGCGGACCTCCGCCCCCGCCCCGCCAACGACGACGCCGCCGCCGCGGACCGCGGCTGGTCGCCGTCGTCCTGGCGCTCGCGCCCGGCGCGGCAGATCCCGGCCTACGAGGACGCGGCCCAACTGGCCAACGTCGAGGACCGGCTGCGCCGGTTCCCGCCGCTGGTCTTCGCGGGCGAGGCGCGCGACCTCCGCCGGGAACTGGCCGAGGTGGCCGCCGGGCGCGGTTTCCTGCTGCAAGGCGGGGACTGCGCCGAGAGCTTCGCCGAGTTCCACCCGGACAACATCCGCGACACCTTGCGCGTGCTCCTGCAGATGGCGGTGGTGCTGAACTTCGCGGCCGGGATGCCGGTGGTGAAGGTCGGCCGGGTGGCGGGGCAATTCGCCAAGCCGCGCTCGTCGGACACCGAGCGCGCGGGCGGGGTGGAGCTGCCGAGCTACCGCGGCGACATCGTCAACGGGCTGGAGTTCTCGCCGGACGCGCGCCGGCCGGACCCGGAGCGGCAGATCCAGGCCTACGCCCAGGCCGCGGCGACGCTGAACCTCCTGCGCGCCTTCACCGGCGGCGGGTACGCGGCGCTGACGCGGGTGCACGACTGGTACCTGGACTTCATCGGCCGTTCCCCCCAGGGCGAGCGCTACCGCGACATGGCGGACCGCATCTCGGAGGCGCTGGGCTTCATGGCGGCCTGCGGCGTCACGGACGCGACCACGCCGCAGATCGCGCAAACCAAGTTCTACACCTCGCACGAGGCGCTGCTGCTCGGCTTCGAGGAGGCGATGACGCGGACCGACTCCACCGAGGGCGGCTGCTACAACACCGCCGGGCACATGGTCTGGATCGGCGACCGGACCCGCGACCCGGACGGCGCCCACGTCGAGTACGCGCGCGGCATCGCCAACCCGATCGGCCTCAAGGCCGGGCCGTCCATGTCCGTGGACGACCTGCTGCGCCTGTGCGAGGTCCTGGACCCCCGCAACGAGCCGGGCCGGCTCACGGTGATCGCGCGCATGGGCCGCGACAAGGTCGGCGAGAAGCTGCCCCCGCTGGTGCGCGCCCTCCGCTGGGAAGGCAGGCAGGTCGTGTGGGCCTGCGACCCGATGCACGGCAACACCGTCGCCTCGAATTCGGGCCTCCTGAAGACGCGGCCCTTCGACCGGATCATGGCCGAGATCGAGACGTTCTTCGCCGTGCACCGGGCCGAGGGCACCCACCCGGGCGGCCTGCACGTCGAGATGACGGGGCAGAACGTCACGGAATGCACGGGCGGCACGGGCGCCGTCACCGACGACGCGCTCTCCATGCGCTACCGCACCCACTGCGACCCGCGCCTGAACGCCGAGCAGAGCCTGGAGGTGGCGTTCCTGCTCGCCGAGAACCTGAAGGCCGCGCGCCAGACCCGGCGGACGGCCGCTTGAACGACGCCGCGTTCGGGCCGGTCCCCGCCGTGCGGGCCGAGGGCGCCGCGCCGGTGTTCGAGCGGGCGGCGTTCGTCGGCATCGGGCTGATCAACGGGTCGCTCGCCCGCGACGCGCGCCGGCTCGGCTTGGCGCGGCGCCTCGTCGGCAGCGCGCGGCGGCGGGAGACGCTGGACCAGGCCCTCGCCCTGGGCTTGGTGGACGAGGCGACGCCCGACGCCGCGGAAGCGGTGCGCGGGGCCGACCTGGTCGTGCTCGGCGTCCCGGTCGGCGCCTGCGGCGAAGCGGCGCGCGCCATGGCGCCGGGGCTCCGGCCCGACGCCATCGTCACAGACGTCGGGTCGGTGAAGGCGCGGGTGCTCGACCTCGTCTCCCCGCACCTCGACATGCGCCGTTTCGTGCCGGGCCACCCCGTCGCGGGGGCCGAGACCTCCGGGCCCGTGGCGGCGGTCGAGCACCTGTTCCGCGACCGCTGGTGCATCCTCACCCCGCGCGCCGACGCCGACGCGGCGGCGGTGGAGCGGGTGGCGGCGCTCTGGAGGGCGGTCGGGTCGAAGGTCGAGCTGATGGATGCGGCCCAGCACGACAAGGTGCTGGCCGCCGTGTCCCACCTGCCGCACCTGCTCGCCTTCAACGCCGTGAACACGGCGGGCGAGGTCGAGCACGCGATGCGCGGCGAGGTGCTGAAGTACGCCGCCGGCGGCTTCCGCGACTTCACCCGCATCGCCGGCGCGGACCCGGCGATGTGGCGGGACGTGTTCCTGCACAACAAGGCGGCGGTGCTCGAGATGACGGGCCGCTACGCCGAGAACCTGGCGGCGCTGCAACGCGCGATCCGCCGGGGGGAGGCCGACGCGCTGTACGAACGCTTCGCCAGCGCGCGCGCCATCCGCCGCGGGGAGGCCGCCCGCCCGGGCGGCGCCCCGGCCCCGGGGACGCCTTGAACGCGCGATCGCGCCCGCGGCGTCGACCGGACCACAATCACCAGAGGAGACCAGCACTTGGCGCAGTACGCGGACGATTTCGAGAACGGCAGCTACGCCGGACAGGGCGGCGCGCCGTTCACCCAGGAGGCTGATTCCACGACGGTGGACGGCGGCAACAGCCAGTTCGTCGTTGAGTACCGGTACGGCGAGGACGGCGGCGCCGCCGACGTCGACATCAACGGCGGCAACAGCCAGTTCGTCATCCGGGTGGACGGCTCGTCGGGCGGCAACACGATCACCGTCGACGGCGGCAACAACCAGTTCGTCGTCGCCCTCGAGGACCTGCTCGGCGGCGGGAACGTCGTGGACGTGAAGGGCGGCAACAACCAGTTCGTCGTGGTCTTCGACTACGCCAGCGGCGAAGCGATAGGGGACGTGGTCAAGGTGGAAGGCGACAACAACCGGTACGGCGTGGCGTATGACTACAACGCCATCGGCGGCGAGGCCGGCTTCACAGGCGAGTCCGGCGGCGGCCCGGTCAACTTCACGGGCGGGCAGGCCGAAGGCCAGGGCGGCTTCGGCGGCCAGCAGGGCGGCGGCGAGGGCGGCAACCCGTTCGCGGGCGGCTTCGGCGGCGGCCAGCAACAGGGCGGCGAAGGTGGCGGTGCTGCGGCCGGCGGCGCCGGCGGTGGCGACTTGGCCTCCCTGCTCAGGCAGAGCCCCTTCGGCCGGTTGACCGAGATCGAGGGCGGCACGGAGGCTTTCGCGCAGGCCATCGCGGCCCGCTCGGCCGCCGACGAGGCGGCCGGGGTTTCCAACCCCTTCGGTGAGATCGCCCCGGGCCAGAACCCCTTCTCGGGCCTGGGCCAAGGCGGCCAGCAGCAGGGCGGCAACCCGTTCGCGGGCGGCTTCGGCGGCCAGCAGGGCGGCGGCGAGGGCGGCTCGGAAGGGGGCGGCGGGAACCCGTTCGCCGGCGCCGGCGGCGCCGGCTTCTTCGGCCCGCCGGGCCGGAGCGAGGACCCCGACTACGTCTACGACAACGCGCAGGCCGGCCAGGGCGGCAGCCTCGAGGAAGGTCTCGCGGCGAGCCCGTTTAGCCCCTTGCTCGAGCTGCCGGGCTACACCGTCGAGGACCTCGTGACCGCGCTCGACGGCAACCCGAACTACAACCAGGACATCGCCTGACCTTGGAGCAGATCGCGCCCGACCGTCTCCGGTCGGGCGCGTGAAGATGCTCGCTGAGGCAACAAGCCAGAGCGCGCCGACCGGGTACGGTCAGCCGAAACGCGCTCTAGGCGCGTGACGCCGCCGGCGGTGCCCGTTCCGGCACCGCCGGCCCCACCGCCTGGCCACCGGTCCGGCGGGTCGAGCCAACGCCCCTTCCGCGCCGCCCCGCGCCGGGCGGCTTCATGCGTTCATCGAGGAAAGTGCCATGGACACCCCGTTGCCCGACGCCGTGCGCCCCAACTCCTTCCGCCAAGGGCCGGACGCGCGCGGGCGCTTCGGCGGCTTCGGCGGGCGCTTCGTGTCCGAGACGCTGATGCCGCTGATCCTCGAGGTCGAGCGGGCCTACGAGGAGTCGAAGGCGGACGAGGCGTTCCAGGCCGAGTGGCGCCGCCTCCTCAAGGACTACGTCGGCCGCCCGAGCCCGCTGTGGCTCGCGGAGCGCCTGACGGAGCACGCGCGCGCCGGCGCCCCGGAGGGCAAGGGCGCCAAGATCTACTTCAAGCGCGAGGAGCTGAACCACACGGGCGCGCACAAGATCAACGCGGTGGTCGCGCAGATCATGCTTGCCAAGAAGATGGGCCGGACGCGCGTGATCGCCGAGACCGGCGCCGGCCAGCACGGCGTCGCCACCGCCACCGCCTGCGCGCTGTTCGGCCTCAAGTGCGAAGTTTTCATGGGCCAGACCGACGTGGAGCGGCAGCAGCCCAACGTGTTCCGCATGAAGCTGCTCGGCGCGGAGGTGCGCCCCGTCCAGTCCGGCGCCGGCACGCTGAAGGACGCGATGAACGAGGCCATGCGCGACTGGGTGGCCACGGTGGACGACACCTACTACTGCATCGGCACCGTCGCCGGCCCGCACCCGTACCCGACCATGGTGCGCGACTTCCAGTGCGTCATCGGCGACGAGACGCGCGAGCAGATCATGGCGGCCGAGGGCCGGCTGCCGGACGCGCTGGTCTGCGCGGTGGGCGGCGGCTCCTCGGCCATGGGCCTGTTCCACCCGTTCCTCGACGACCCGGGGGTGGCGATCTACGGCGTGGAGGCGGCGGGGCGCGGCGTGGACACGGAGGAGCACGCGGCCTCGATCAACCGCGGCCGCCCCGGCGTGCTGCACGGCAACCGCACCTACCTGCTGCAAAACGACGGCGGGCAGATCCAGGAGGCGCACTCCATCAGCGCCGGGCTCGACTACCCGGGCATCGGCCCGGAGCACTCCTGGCTGCACGACACGGGCCGCGTCACCTACGTGACCGCGACGGACGACGAGGCGCTGGAGATGTTCCAGCTCTGCTCCAAGCTGGAGGGGATCATCCCGGCGCTGGAGTGCTCGCACGGCCTCGCCTACGTCATGAAGCTGGCGCCCACGATGCCGCGCGACGGCGTCATCGTGATGAACATGAGCGGGCGCGGCGACAAGGACATCTTCACCGTGGCGAACCGCCTGGGCGTGGCGCTGTGAGCCGGATCGCCGCCCGCTTCGAGGCGCTGCGGCGCGAGGACCGCGGCGCGCTGATACCCTTCTTCGAGGCGGGCGACCCCGACCCGGAGACAAGCAGGGCGATCCTGCGCGGCCTGCCCGCTGCGGGCGCCGACCTGATCGAAGTGGGCTTGCCCTTCTCCGACCCGATGGCGGACGGGCCTTCCATCCAACGCTCGGCCCAGCGCGCGCTCAAGGCGGGCGCGGACACCGAGGGCGCGCTGGCCATGGTGCGCGGGTTCCGCGCGGAGGACGGGGACACGCCCGTCGTGCTGATGGGCTACTACAACCCGGTGCTGTCCTACGGCGTCGAGCGCTTCTGCGCCGCGGCGGCGTCCGCCGGGGTGGACGGGCTGATCATCGTGGACGTGCCGCCGGAGGAGGCGGACGAGGTCGAGCCGCACACGCGGGCCCACGGCCTCGACTTGATCCGGCTGGTGGCGCCCACCACGGACGAGGCGCGGCTGCCGCGCGTGCTCGCCGCGACCTCGGGCTTCGTCTACTACGTTTCGATCACCGGCATCACGGGGACGCGCAGCGCGACCAGCGAGCAGTTGGCCGCCGCCATCCCGCGCATCCGCCGGCACACCGAGCTGCCGGTCGCGGTCGGCTTCGGCGTCCGCACGCCGCAACAGGCGGCGGAGGCGGCGCGCGTCGCCGACGCCGCCGTGGTCGGCTCCGCGCTGGTGGACACGATCGCCGCGAGCCTCGACGAGCATGGGCGCGCCCGGCCCGACACGGCGCGCTTGGTGCTCGACCAGGTGCGCCGATTGGCGGACGCTGTCCGCGCGGCGAGGAAAGAACCCGCCGCGGCCTGACGCCTGGCCGCGATGCCGGCCGCCGGGCCGTGGAGCCCGGCGCGGCGGCGGGCGGATACTTCAGGAAGTGAAGTGGCGTGCTCCGAGCGCGCCCGAACAGGTGTTGGTTGAGCGGCAGGAGCCGCCGCGCCAGCCGCGACGCCGATCAGCCGTGACGCGCGAGCCCGGAGAGCGACGGGGCGGGAGGTCGTAGGCCCGCGCCCAGGTCGCCTCACCGACCCCAAGTCAACTTGCCCTTTTTCCCCGATGCCGTCCCGCGATGACGGGCCGTGGAGCGCGGTTCTGCCGTTCCAGGAGCACGGGCGAGCGGAGGAACGGGGTGGGCGGGCGCCGCTGGGGCGCCCGCCCGTTTCGGTGCGGCCGCTAGGCGATCAGCAACTCGCTGCGCGCCGTCTCGGCGACGATGGCGTGCCCCAGGGCCGTCGGGTGGAAGAACGGGTCCAGGAACAGCGTCGCGTGCTGCACGGCCGGGTCCTGCCCGACGATGGCCGGGTTGTAGACCGTGGGCGTGCCGGGCTCGAGCGGCGGGGCCGCCAGCACGGGCTCGTCCACGTTGACGAAGCCGTAGGCGAGCGGGTCGGCGGCGACGGCGTCGAAGAGCTTGTTCAAGTCGAGCAACTCGACGTCAATGCCCCTCTCGCTCTCGAAGGCGTGCACCGCCGTTTCGAGCTGGGCGTTGAACTGCTCCACCAGCGGCTCGAACGCGCCCGGCGCCGCGCCCAACTGCGCCAGGAACTCCGGGTCCTGGAACAGCGGGGCGAGTTCGATGTTGGGCAGGTTCGTGACCAGGAAGTGCCGCGCGCCGAGGTCGGCCAAGCGCTCCATGCCGTCCACGATCGCGTGGACGGACGCCGCGACGCCCTCGTCCGGGGGCAGGTCGCTCGGCAGCGTCAGGTCGTTGCCGCCGAACGTCACCGTGACCAGGTCGTCCGGCGAGAACGCCCCTCGGGCCTGCTCGAACGCGTCGATCTGCCCCGCGAAGGTGTTCAGCGTCGTTTGGCCGCTGAACGGGTCCAGGGGGTTCTCGATCGCCCGCGCGGTGGCGAGGACGTAGCCGAAGCTGGTGTCCTCATCGGTGGCCGCGCCGAGGATGCGGGACAGGTTCTCCGCCCAGTTCGGGCCATCCGAGAAGCCGCCTCTGTAGTAGAGCTCCGAAGCGTTGGGCGGCGGCGAGCCGGCCGCCTGCGCCACGGAGGCCGCGCCGTAGGTCCCGCCGTCGTCCACCAGCCGGTCGCCGAAGCTGTAGACGCGCGACGCGGTGTAGGTCCCGCCGTCCTCGCCGCCCGGCAGCGCGGGCGCCTTCGCCGGTGTGTAGTTGCCCCCGAAGAAGGGGTCGAAGTACGGCGTGTAGACGTTGTTCGGCGTGATCGGCGGGCTCAGCGGATCGATCGGGCCGGGGATGGTCGGGTCGAGGATGGGGAGCTGGCCCGGCAGCCCGGCAGCAGCCGCGGCGGCGTTCGCGTTGGCGGTCCCGACCGAGGCGTCCTCGCCGCGGGGAGCGGCGTTGGCGTCG
>NZ_BAAAFZ010000031.1:30448-45559 GCF_039523795.1 Craurococcus roseus
GCGCCCGGCGGAGGTCCGCCGCTCACGTCGGCCTGGCCACCGAGCCCGCCCGGCAGCACGTTGCCGCCGCTCTGGCCGGCGGGCGGCGCGCCACCCGGCGGTGCGCCCGCGACGCCCGCGCTGGGGTCCGCCGGGGTGAAGTTCGCGGCGGCCTGGGCGCGGCCGGGGGTGTCGGGGGCGCCGTTCGCGGCCTTGCCGGTGATGCTGGCGATCTCGACCCGGTAGTCCGCCGAGGGGTCGCCGCCGGCCGCCACGACGGCCGCGTATTGCGGCGGCGTCAGGACGGGCGGCTGCTTCTGGAACACGGTGACGCTGTCGGGCGCCGCTTGGTCGCCGTTCTCCTCGAAGCCGTACATCACGTTCCGGGCGGCGTCCACGGTGTAGAGCTTGCCGTCCGTGCCGACGACGACGTCGTTCAGGTTGCTCTGGTTGTTGAACAGCGTCGTGGAGCCGTCCGGGCCGAACTGCCCCGCGTAGGCCACGGAGTCGAAGGTCGGCGTGATCGTGGCGTCCGACGGGTCGCCGTCGAACAGCCCTTCGATCCGCAGGATTCCCTTCACGTAGTCGCCGAACGGGCCGAACGCGTCCGCGGTCGCCGACGACAGCCCGCCGCCGGCCGCGACGTAGGCCGTGCCGTCGGGCGCGATGGTGAAGCCGTTGGAGCCCACGGAGATGACGCGGTCCTCGCCCGTCACCGCGTTGACCTCGCGGATGGACGGGATGCCGGTGAAGACGCGCTCCTGCCCGCCGTCGGCGTCCAGCTCGACCTTGGTGATGGAGGCGGTGAAGCCCCCGCGCTCGTTCACGACGCCGGGGATGAAGGGGATGGTCGGCGCGGTCGCGGCGTCGGGCGAGTCGGCGGGGGTGCCGACGCCCTGCTCGTTCACGTAGAGGTGGCCGTCGGGGCCGATGGCCATGCCGCGCGGGTTGTTCAAGCCGCTGGCCACGACCTCGACGCTCGTCGCCTGCCCGGTGGCCTCGTCCACGCGGTAGCGGAGCACCTGGCCGTTGTCGATGTCGGCGTTGTTGATGGAGACGTAGACGTCGCCGGTGTTCTTATCCGCGAACACGTAGTTGCCGAGCTTGACCTCGGGGCCGGAGATCGTGGTGCGGGTGCCGTCGGTGGCGACGCGGACCACCTGGCTGGGCGGCAGGTCGCCCGGTTGCTGCGTCGGGTCGTAGATCGAGGCCGCGTTGACGTACTCGAGGACGTAGAGGTTGCCCTTGGCGTCGAGGCTGAGGCCGTTGATCTGGCTGAAGCCGCTCGCGTAGACCTCGGGCACGCCGCTCGGGACCTGGCCGTCGAAGCCCGTGGTGGCCTCCGGGTCGGCGACGCGGAAGACCCTGGCGTAGCCCTCCGGGTAGGGGAGGCCGGACAGCGCGCTGATGTAGAGGGCGCCGTCCGGGCCCACCGCCACCGCGGTCGGCGCGGACTCGAGTTGCCGCGAGAAGAAGCCGAGGCCGGTGCCTTCGGCGCCCGCCGTCGAGTACTGCGCCGGCAGCCCTGCCAAATCGACGCCCGCAGTGTTCACGGAAGCGATCGGGCCGGTGGCGCTCCCCGCGCCCACGGAGGGGCCCGCCGCGCCGCCGCCGCCGATGGCGGCGGGGATGGACGCGTCGTCGCTGCTGAAACTTGTGGTGGAGGTCGTTCCGCTCATTTTGGTCTCCGGTGTCGCGCTCTGTCCGAACAGGACGAGGTCGGGGCCGCGCTTCCGGACCAACTGCGCATCAACCCACCAGAAGCCAGGGGTACAAGAAGCATGGATAGGCTGAATTCAGCGTGAATACATGGACATTACTGATTTATTGTCTTCAAAGATTTGTGGTTATTTTAAGTGCTTGGTGCTTTGGTGTCGTCTGTACATGCTGGTTTGCCACATGAAAGCACAGCAAGCACGCCGGGTCAGACGGAAGCCTGCTAGCCGGCAAGCTGGCTAGCTTGCGGAGGTTCCGTGGTTGGGGGCTGCCGGCGCCGGGGAACCGCGGTTGGCGGCCGCGCGGCCATCCGGCGGCATCGAGGCTTGGAGGGAACAGCCGCCGACGCCACGTCGTTTAGAAGAAAGCCGCTCCCCGCGCCGACGGGGCGGCGCGACCGGCAGTAATCGCGGAAACGGACACCAGTGGCAGGAACGCGCGATCAGGATCGGGGCCCTCGGCGGCGCCGGGTCGGCGCTCGTTGAAGGACGCGACGACCACCGCGGGAACCCGCGCGCCGCCCGCCGCGGACGGGCGACCGGCGGCGTCCGCGCCCTTCCCGACCGGGGGCGGCGCCATGGGGGCCCGCGTGCGGTCCCATGGCTGGTCGGCCACGCCGATCGGGCCTCCCGCCGCTTGGCCGCAATCGCTGCGCACCGCGCTCGGCGTCGTGCTGGGCTCCGGGTTCCCCACCCTGTTGGCCTGGGGTCCCGACCTCCTCTGCTTCCCCAACGACGCCTTTGTCCGTTCCCTCGGGGACCGTCCCGACGCGTTGGGGCGGCCCTTCGAGGAGGCTTGGCCCGAAACCTGGAGCGCGATCGGCCCGGTCGCCGCGCGCGCGCGGTCCGGCGAAGCGGGCTACCTGGAGGACCTGCCGCTCACGCTCGAACGCAACGGCCGCCCAGAGGAGACGTGGTGGAACTTCTCCTACTCGCCGATCCTGGACGAGACGGGCGTGGTGGGCGGCGTGCTGGCCACGGCGCACGAGACGACGGACCGGGTGGCGGCCGAACGGCGGCTCAGGTTCCTCGTCGATGTGGGCGCCCGGTTGCGCGGCATGGCCGACCCGCGCGAGGTCGCGGCGGCGGCGGTCGCCATGCTCGGCCGCCACCTGGGCGCGGACCGCGCCGGCTGCTGCGAGGCCTATCCGACAGGCGCGTTCGCCGCGATCGACAGCGAGTGGAAGGGCGGCGCCGGGGAAGGCGGCGGACCGGCGGCGGGCGCGGCAGGCCGCCGGTGGCGCCTGGCCGACCTGGGCGCGCCCTTGGCGGGCGACTTGCGGGCGGGCAGCGCCGTCCGCGTCGACGACGCGGAGGCCGATCCGCGTGCGTCGGGCGGAGGCTTCGCCCGCCTCGGCCTGCGCTCCGGCATCATGGTCCCCCTGCTCGGGGACGACGGCCGCCTCGCGGCGGTGTTCCACGCGGGCCGGGCGGCGCCGCGCCGCTGGCACGACAGCGAAACGGCCGCGGCGCGGGAGGTGGCCCAGAACGCGTGGGAAACCGTTTGCCGCTTGCGGGCGGAAGCGGCGCTGCGCGCCAGCGAAGAGCGCTTCCGCCAGTTCGCCGAGCACTCGACGGACGTGCTCTGGCTCCTGGACGCGGCGGCGATGCGGGTCGAGTACCTCAGCCCCGCCTTCCAACGGGTCTGGGGCCTGCCGCGGACCGCCTTCGACGGACCGTCCCGCGACCTTTGGCTCGGGACCGTTCACCCGGACGACCGGGCGCGCGCCGCCGCCGCGATGGAGCAGGTCCGGCGGGGCGGGTCGGCCGTGGAGGAATACCGCATCGTCCGGCCCGACGGCACGGTGCGCCGCATACGCGACACCTTCTTCCCCATCCGCGACGCTGCCGGGCGCGTCACCCGGGTGGCCGGCATAGCGAAGGACACCACACAGCACGAGGGGTCGGTCGTCTATGTCGTGGACGGCCCCCCCGACATGCACGAGTGGCTCAGCCGCGCCCTGGGCGGCGCCGGTTACCAAGTGAGGACCTTCGGCGCGATCCCGGGCTTCCTGGAGGCCGCCCCGGCGCTCCTGCCGGGCTGCGTGGTGCTCGCCACCACCGAGGCGGAGGCGGTCGGCCTCGCCGTGCCGCGGGAGTTGAAGGCGCGCCGCGTCGCCCTGCCCGTGATCGTCGCCGGCCGCAGCGGCGCCGCCGTCGGGGTGGCCGTGCGGGCCATGAAGGCGGGGGCCGCGGACTTCTTGGAGACGCCCTGCTCGAAAGAAGACCTGCTCGCGGCGGTGGCCGCGGCGATGGCCGACATACAGGACGCTGGGGCGCGCGACCGCGCGGCCGAGCTTGCGAAGGCGCGCGTCGCCAGCATGTCGGGCCGCGAGCGGGAGGTGCTGGACCTCCTGCTGGCGGGCGGCACCAACAAGACCATCGCGCGCGACCTCGGGATCAGCCCGCGCACCGTGGAGGTCTACCGCGCGCGCGTCATGGAACGGCTCGGGGCGCGCACCCTGCCGCAGGCCGTCCTGGCCGCCGCCGCCGCCGGCCTGACGCCGCCCTCGGCCCCGCCGCCCGGCGACGGCGCGCTCCGGGCCGGCTGAGCGGTCCGACCGGAACGGGCGGGCGCGGACGCCCGATCGAACGGCGGTCGGGAAAGCCCCCTAGGATTCCAGCGGACGCGCCGCGCGGCCGGGCGTCACGAAGTGTTCACTCCGCACGCCACGGGCCGGTTCCCGGGCAGCGGCCGACGCGCCGGCCGCGCGCGCGCCCAGGAGGTTCCATGCTCGTCGCCATGCCCGACCCCGCCTTGCTGTCCGTGCGCCTGCCGCCGTCCGCGCGGGACCGCCTCAAGGCCGCGGCCGCGGCGCGTAGCAAGACGGTGCAGGAGGTGGTGGGCGCTTTGGTGGAGCGCTTCCTGGCCGAGGAGGGCCGCCGCCGCGTCCCCGAACTCGCCCCGGTGCTCCGCGCGTTGCGCGCCGCCGCGCCCGATTTGCGGGCGCGCGGCGTGCGGCGCCTGTGGGTGTCCGGCCCCGTGGCCCTCGGGGAGGCGCGGCCCGGCTCCGGCGTGGAACTGCTGTGCGAGTTCGAGCCGGGGTCGCGGGTGTCGCTGGTGGGGCTGGCGTCGCTGCGGGCGGAGCTGACGGCGCTGTTGGGCGCGCCGGCGCACTTGGCCGAGCTGGGCGCGCCGCGGCCTGCCGCGGCGCCGGAGGCCGCCCGGTGCGACGCGGTGCGCGCGCTGTGAGCGCGTCGGCCCGCGCGCGTGGGCCGGCCCGCAAGCAAACTTGCTTGCTGGCGCGGGCCCACGACGGAACAGGCATGCCTGCAAAGCGGCGTGGCGGCAAACTGCCTTTCTATATATAAAGCAAAACCCACAATACTGAACGCCGAAAGTATTCACGCGTAGTTCAAGATCCCGGTTCCTTTGCCTTTGCCGGCTCGTCCGCATCTGGAAGCGGTCGGTACGAGGCGCTGCTTCTGATGTTTTCTGCGCGAACCGGTTTTGAGTGCTCGTGGACCCGGCGGCGCCGGCCCGCATGAGGCTGCTCCTCCCGTCCGGCCCGGCGCACCTGACCTATTGCACCAACGTCCACCGCGGCGAGGGCTGGGCCGAGACGTTCGACGCGCTGCGGTGCCATCTGCCGGCGGTGAAACGGCTCGCCTCGCCGGGGGCGCCAATGGGCGTCGGGCTGCGCTTGTCCGCCGCCGCCGTCGCCGGGCTGGACGACCCGGCCGAACTCGACGCGTTGCGCGACTTCCTCCGCCGGGAAGACCTGTACGTCTTCACGGTCAACGGCTTTCCCTACGGGCGCTTCCACGGCGGGACCGTGAAGGAGCGGGTCTACGCCCCGGATTGGCGGGCGCCGGAGCGGCTCGCCTACACCGACCGATTGGCGGAATTGCTGGCGGCGCTGCTGCCCGATGAACCCGGGCTGATCGGCAGCATCAGCACCGTGCCCGGCGGCTTCCGCCCCGCCGCGTCGGCGCTTGGCGCGCGCGGGGCGATGGCGGACGCGCTGCTCCGGCACGCCGTGCACCTCGCCGCGCTGGAGGACCGCACCGGCCGGCGGATCGCGCTGGCCCTGGAGCCGGAGCCGATGTGCCTGCTGGAGACCACGGCGGAGGCGGTCGTGTTCTTCGAGCGGGACCTGTTCGGCGCCGGGGCGGTGGCACGCTTCGCCGCCCTGTCCGGCCGCCCGCGGGCGGCGTCCGAGGCGCTGCTGCGCCGCCACCTCGCGCTCTGCCTCGATGTCTGCCACGCGGCGGTGGAGTTCGAGGCGCCGGAGGAGAGCCTCGCGCTGTTGCGGCGCGCCGGGGTCTCGGTGGCCAAGCTGCAGTTGTCCTCGGCGCTGGCCGTCCCGCGGATGGACGCCGCGGCGGCCGAAAGGCTCCGCCGCTTCGACGACGGGGTGTACCTGCACCAAGTGGTCGAGCGCGGGCCGGATGGGCTCGTCCGCTTCCTCGACCTGCCGGACGCGCTCGACGCTTGGCGCGACGGCGGCGCTGCCGTCCCGGGCGCGCGGGAATGGAGGGTGCATTGCCACGTCCCGGTCTTCCGCGGGGCGCTCGACGGCTTCGCCACCACGCAACCGGCGCTGCTCGACATGCTGGCGCGGCAGCGCGACGACGGGGTCAGCGCACATTTGGAGGTGGAGACCTACACTTGGGACGTGCTGCCGCCGGAGCTGCGCGCCGGCGGACTGGACGCTTCCATCGCGCGCGAGATCGCCTGGGTGCGGGAGAAGCTGGCGGCATGACGCCGGCGGCGGCGCTGCGGCTCGGCCGCGTGTCCAACCTGCCAACGGTGTGGACCAACGCGATCACGGGCGTCGCGCTGGCCGGCGTCTCGCCGTGGCACTGGGCGACTGTGCCCGCGGCGCTCGGCTTGTCGCTGTCCTACGTCGGCGGCATGTACCTCAACGACGCGTTCGACCGCGCGGTCGACGCGCGCGAGCGGCCCTCGCGCCCCATCCCTTCCGGCGCCGCGGAGGCGAACACGGTCTTCGCGGCGGGCTTCGCGCTGCTGCTCGGCGGCGTCGCGATGCTGCTGGCGGCGGCCTGCGGCTTCGGCGTCTCGGCGGAGTGGGCGGTGCTGGCCGGGCTGGCGCTGGGCGGCGCCGTCCTCGCCTACAACTGGCACCACAAAGGCAACCCGCTGAGCCCGTTGTGGATGGGCGCGTGCCGGGTCCTGGCCTACGTCTCCGCGGGCTTGGCGGCGACGGCCGTGCTGCCGGCGCCGCTGCTCGCCGCCGCCGCGGTGTCGCTCTGCTACCTTATCGGCCTCACCTACATCGCCAAGCAGGAGACGCTGGGGCGTGTCGGCAACCTCTGGCCGCTGCTGTTCTTGGCGGCGCCGCTCGCCTACGGCGCTTGGCTCGCGGAGGCGGCGACCGATTGGCTGGTGCTGCTCGCGCTCGCGGGCTGGATCGGGGTGGCGCTCGCCTTGCTGCGGCGCCGGCGCCCCGGCGACATCCCGCGCGCCGTGGTGTCGCTGATCGCCGGCATCGCGCTGCTCGACGCGATGTTCCTGGCCATCGCCGGCTGGACGGGGGCGGTGCCGCTCGCGCTGGGCTGCTTCGCCGCGACCTTGGCGCTGCAACGCTGCGTCAGCGGCACGTGACTGCGGAGCGGGAAGGAGGGACGCGCATGACCCCGGAAGCGTTGATGGCCGCTTGGCTCGAACGGCAATTGCCGGCCGGGGCCGCGGACTGGTTCCTGACCCAGCGCGAGCGCCTGCGGGCCGGCGTGCCCGAACGCGACTTCAACCTGGCGGTCAGCCTCGCGCCGCGCCGGCTCGGCAAGGCCGACCTTTCGCTCGGCCCGGGGGACCTGGCCGCCGCGAACGCCGCGCGCCGGGGTTGGGACCCGCGCGGCTGGACGGTGGACCAAGCGGGCCGGCTGGTGCTGCTGCTGGCGGACGGCACGACCGGCCCCGCCTTCGCCGCGCGCCTGCGGAGCCTGCTCCAGACCGCCGATCTGTCGGAGGCCATCTGCTTCCTGCGCGGCCTGCCGCTCTACCCCGATCCCGGGTTGCACCTGGCGCGGGCGCGCGAAGGCGCGCGCAGCGGGATGCGGCCGGTCTTCGAGGCTGTGGCGCACGCCAACCCCTACCCCGCCGAGGCGTTCGACGAGGCGGGGTGGAATCAGCTCGTGCTCAAGGCGCTGTTCATCGAGACGACGCTGGCGCCGATCCAGGGCCTCGACCGGCGCGCCAACCCGGCCTTGGCGCGGATGCTGTGCAACTACGCGCACGAGCGCTGGGCGGCCGGGCGGCCCGTCAGCCCCGAGCTTTGGCGGTGCGTCGGGCCCTTCGCGGACGAGGCGGCGCGCGGGGACCTCGCCCGCGTGCTGCGCACCGGGAACGAGGCGGAGCGGGCGGCGGCGCGCGCGGCGTTGGACACCGCCCCGGCGCGGGCGGCGTAAGGGGGCACGGCTTCATGTTCATCGACACCCACACACACATGATCTCGCGCACCACGGACGACTACGAGCTGATGGCGAAGGCCGGCGTGGTCGCCTGCATCGAGCCGGCCTTCTGGCTCGGCCAGCCGCGCACCAACGTCGGCAGCTACATCGACTACCTTTCCACCATCGTCGGCTGGGAGCGCTTCCGCGCCGGGCAGTTCGGCCTGCGGCACTACTGCACGGTCGGGCTGAACAGCAAGGAGGCGAACGACGAGGAGCTGGCCGAGGCGGTGATGGAAATCCTGCCGCGCTTCGCCCTCAAGGAGGGCGTCGTCGCCATCGGCGAGATCGGCTACGACGAGCAGACCGGTTTGGAGGACCGCTACTTCCGCCAGCAGCTCGAACTCGCGCGCGAGCTGGAGATGCCGGTGATGGTCCACACGCCGCACCGCGACAAGAAGCGTGGCACCACGCGCTCCATGGACGTCGTGGAGGAGCACGGCCTCGACCCCTCCTGGGTGGTGATCGACCACAACAACGAGGAGACCGCGAAGGAGGTGCTGGACCGCGGCTTCTGGGCCGGCTTCTCCATCTACCCGGGCACCAAGATGGGCAACGAGCGGATGGTGGAGATCGTCCGCCGCTACGGGCCGGAGCGCATCCTGGTGGACTCGGCCTGCGACTGGGGCGTGTCCGACCCGCTGGCGGTCCCCAAGACCGCCGAGCTGCTGCGCCGCGGCGGCATCGGCGAGAACGCGATCCGGCTGGTGACCTACGGCAACGCGCTCGCGGCGTACGGGCGCAACGGGCAGATGCAGGAAGCGGACTGGCTCGACCCGGCGCCGATCGACCAGCGCACGCTCTACATGGGCAATTCGGTGCTGCGCGGCGGGCAGACGCCCCGCGTGGAGGAGCTGCGCCGCCGCGGGCCGGGCGACCTCGTCATCGAGTGACGCGGCGGCGGAGCGCGCCGCCTCAGCCCCGGAAGACGTGCTCCAGCACGAGGTCCTTGAAGCCCGTCGCCGCCACCGATCCGCCCTCCGCCGGCATCAGTTCCGGCGCGTCGGAGATCACGAGCGGCCCGTCCGACGGGTCCTCCGCCAGGAGGCCGTGCGAGCCCTTCACCAGCGCCGTGCCCCGTATCGGGATCACGTCGAGCAGCGCGCGCTGGCCGAGCTTGCGCTGCGCCAGCCGCAGGGCGATGCGGAGCTTCGCCGCCGGCAGCGCGGGGTCCAGGAACAGCTCCATCGGGTCGTAACCGGGCTTGCGGTGGATATCCACGGTGCGGGCGAAGTCCGGCGCCTTCGCGTCGTCCTCCCACCAGTAGTAGCTGAACCAGCGATCCGGCGCGGACAGGGCGACCAGCTCGCCCGAGCGGGGGTGGTCCAGGCCGCGCGCCGCTTTCCCTTCGCGGTCCAGCACCGCGGCCACGCCGTCCAGCCCCTCCAGCGCGCGCCGCGCCGCCGGCAGGTCGGCCTCGTCGCGGACGTAGACGTGGGCGAGCTGGTGGTCGGCCAGGGCGAAGGCGCGGCTGGCGCCGGCGTCGAGCAACTCGCGCCCCATCTCGACGCGCAGGCGCAGCAGGCCGGCGGCGCGGAGCGCGCGGTTGACGTGGACCGCGCCGCGCACCGGCACGATGCCGTACTCCGACACGACGACGACGCGGCACCCTTCCTCGCGCGCCGCGTCCATCAACTCGCCGCACACGGCGTCCACCTCGCGCAGATCCTGGGCGACGCGCGGGTCGGAAGGGTCCGGCCCCCATTTCTGCAAGCCGTAGTCGAGGTGCGGCAGGTAGCAGAGCGTCAGCGTCGGCCGCCGGCTGCGCATGACGTGCTCGGTGGCGCGGGCGATCCAGCGGGTGCTGGAGACGTCCGTGGCCGGTCCCCAGAACTTGAACAGCGGGAACGGGCCGAGCCGCCCGTCCAGCTCGTCGTGCAGCTCCGGCGGCTCGGCGTAGTGGTCGGGGATCTTGCGCCCGTCGGCTGGGTACATCGGCCGCGGCGTGGCGCTGAAATCCGCGCTGGAGTACATGTTGTACCACCAGAACATCTTCGCGCAGGTGAAGGATGGGTCGCGCCGGCGCGCGGCCTCCCAGATCTTCTCCCCGGCCACGAGCCGGTTCGACTGACGCCACAGGTGCACCTCCGCTTGGTCGCGGAAGTACCACCCGTTCGCGACGATCCCGTGCCCGCCCGGTTCGAGGCCCGTGGCGAGGCTCGACTGCACGGAACACGTCACCGCCGGCAGCACGGTGCGCAGCGGGCGCATGGCCCCTCCGCGCGCCAGCGCGGCGAGGCGCGGCGTGTGGGGCCCCAGGAGCCTGGGCGTCAGCCCGACCACCAGCATGACGAGGGTTCTGCGCATCGCTCCGCGCTTTGTCGGTGCGGAGCATGTCTATGCGTTCCGCGCGCGCGCAAGGTCGCGGCGCGCGATTCGGCGCCGCGGAGCGGCTTCCTCCGGCGACAAGCGACCCGCCGGCAGCGGGCCGGAGCGGGCTAGCCCGGCGGCGGCCCGACACCGAACTCGCGCGCCAGCGCCGCCCAGCGCGCGCGGTGCTCCGCGATCTCGGCCGCGAAGGCCGCGGGCGTGGAGCCGCGCGCCAGCATTCCCGCCGCCGCGAAGCGCCCCGCCACGGCCGGGTCCGCGAGCACCTCGCGCGCCTGCTCCGACAGCGAGTCGCGCGCCGCTTCCGGCATGCCGCGCCAGCCGAACAGGCCGAGCAGGCCCTCCACCCAGAAGCCGGGGAAGCCCGCTTCCGCCGCGGTCGGCAACTCGGGCGCCGCCGGCGCCCGCGCGCGCGCCGCGGTGGCCAGCATGCGCACCTTGCCGCCGCCGCGCGCCGCCCCGAGCGCCGCGGCGAGCGTCGAGACCACCGCCTGTATGCGCCCCTCCGCGAGGTCGAGCAGCGCCTGCGGACCGCCGCGGTAGGGCACAAAGGCCATCTCCAGCCCGGCCGAGCGCAGGAAGGCGCGGAAAGCGGGGTAGGCGGCGGTGCGCGCCGGGCCGGCCCAGCTCAGCTCGCCGGGCGGCCGGGCGCGCGCGTGGGCAACGAAGGCGTCGAGCGTGCGGGCCGGCATGGCAGACGGGACGGAGAGCACGAAGAAGTCCGTGGCGGCGGTCGAGACCGGCGCGAAGTCGGCGGCCGGGTCGTAGGGGAGCGGGTCCCCGGCCAGGGGCGCCACGGTCAGCAGGTCCGCCATGCCGAAGAACAGCGCCTCGCCGGGTCGGGCCCTGGCGAAGGCCGCGGCGCCGACCGCGCCGTCCGCGCCGGCGCGGTTGTCCACCGCGAGCGGGCGGCCGTGCCGGCGCGACAGCCCCTCCGCGAGGAGGCGCGCCGCGACGTCGGGAGAGGTGCCTGGCGGAACCGGCACGACCACGCGGGATGGGTGGTCGCCGGAGGTCCTGATGGGCCGCGCCGCGCCGCCGGTGGCGGCCAAGGTCAGCCACAGGGCGGCCGCCCGGCGATGCGTGGCTGCCGCAGGGCGGTTGTCGAGGGCATCGGGCATCGAGGAGGTTCGTATCCACGGGACGGACGACGGCCGCGCGCGGGGCCTGCGGCCGCGGCCGTCCGCGGCCCGCTCCGGTGCGCAGGACGGAAAGCGAAGCCGGCCAGGGATGTCCCTGGCCGGCTTCCGTGCGGTCCCGAGCGACGGCTCGGGGGCGCTACTTGTAGACCACCTCGGCGTTCTCGCCGCCGCCCACCAGCGACGCCTCCCGACCGGTGTCGGCCGGGGCCGGGGCCGTGTACTCCACCAGCAGACCGTCGCCGTGGCCGCCGGCGAAGCGGGCGAGGCGCCCGGATTGCGACAGGAGGGCGGTGCCGCCGCCCGCGCCGCCGGCGCTGTAGGCGATCTGCATGTCGTCGCCGCCGCCGGAGATGGCGGCGCTGCCGCCACCCACGACGTTGCCGGCCTCGGCATGCGCGCTGGCCAACGGGCCCGCGGCGAGCGCGGCCAGGATGGCGAAGGAAGCGAATGCGGTGCTGCGGATCATGGATTCCTCCCAAAAAAGTCTTCGTGGAAGCTCTCTTTTGAATGCCTTGCGTGTGTTGACGGGGCGGTTCCGGCCTTTCTGTCGGCTGGACCATTCCCGTCCACAAAATCACGTTAACCCTGCAACCGGTGCGGCCGCGTCGTACGAATGATATACGCCGCAGAAAAATGCGCGCTTCTGAGCGGAATTATGTGCCGCGCCGCGCGCACGCCCTCGTTTTCCTTGTCCGATCCGCGGTCGCCGATGCCGTTGTCCTCATCGCGGAGGCCGCCCGGCACGCCCCGCGGCCCGGGCCGGAGGATGCCACGGGCGAAGCGGGCCCAAGCACCGCCGTGCGGGTGCGCGCACCGCGGGAGATGAGACAGTCGCGTTGGCTGCCCGCCGGGCGTGTCCCGTCGGCGCGGCCCACACGCGGGCCGCCGGGGCAGGCGGCCGGAACCGCCGGCCCACTTTCGCCGGCGTCCCCGGGCAGGCAGGGAAGCAGCCGAAGCAAAGCCGGCCAAGGCGGTTCCTGGCCGGCTCCTGGGCGACGACTCAGCGGGGGCGGATGTAGACCACCTCGGCGTTGTCGCCGCCGCCGAGCAGCCACGCCTCGCGGCCGGGGTTGGTGTCGGCGGGGGCCGAGTACCGCACGACCGGCCCGTCGCCGTCGCTGCCGGCGAAGCCGGCGGCCCGCCCGGGCTGCGCGTGGAAGGTCATGCCGCCGCCGGCGCCGCCCGCGCTGTAGGTGACGGTGGCGTCGTCGCCGCCGCCGGAGAGTGCGGCGACGCCGCCGCCCACCACGTTGCCGTCCAGCGCCGCGGCGGTGCCGTCCCGCGGGGCTTGGGCCTGGGCCGCGCCGGCGGCCAGGGCGAGGGCGAAAAGGGAAGCGGACGCGGTGCTGCGGATCATGGGTCCCTCCTCGACGTTCCCGTGGAGGTTCTGCGCGGGATGTCGCGTGCACGCCGGTGAAACCGTCGCGGGCGTCGTGCCTGGGGCGGCCCGGCCGTCCCCGCCCGCGCGAGACAATCTAAGCCCGCGGCCGCCGCGCCCGCATCGCACGAACGATATACGCGGCGGGGAAAGCGGCCGGGCTATGATGGGCAGGTCCTTCCGGGATGGCGGCGCCCCATGGAATACCACCACGTCGCACCGGCGGCGGAGTACGGGGCCGCCCGGCGGCAAGCCCTCGTCACGTCCTTCAGCGCCCGCGCGCTCGGCGGCGGCCTCGATCTCGACGCGTTGCTCGCCGAGGCGGCGGCACACGCCGCGGCGGCCCTCCGCGTCGAACGGGCGCAGGTCCTGCAGCACCGCCCCGACGCCGGCGACCTGCTGGTCCGGGCCGGCGTGGGTTGGGGGCCCGGCGTGGTCGGCCGCGCCACGCTCCCCGCCGGCATGGCTTCGCCGCCGGGCCGCGCCCTTTTGACCGGGAGTGCCGTCGCGGTCGAGGACGGCCGCGCGACGGAGGGCTTCGAGTGGTCCGGTCTGTTGCGCGAGCACGGCGTGGTCGCGTCGCTGGACGTGCCGGTGCGGGTGCCCGGCGGGGCGGTCTGGGGCGTGCTGGAGGCGGACGCGGAGGCGCCGCGCCGCTTCCGCCGGGAGCACGCGCATTTCCTGCTGTCCCTCGCCGGCCTGCTCGGCGCGGCCATCCGCCGGTTGGAGGTCGAGGCGGCGCTGCGCGACAGCGAGGCGCTGAAGGGCGCCATTCTGGAGGCGTCGCTCGATTGCATCGTCACGGTCGACCAGGACAGCCGCGTGGTCGATTGGAATCCGGCAGCCGAGCGCACCTTCGGCCACGCGCGCGCGGCGGCGCTCGGGGCCGACATGGCGAAGCTGATCATCCCGCCCGAGTCGCGCGAAGCGCACCGGCGCGGGCTGGCGCGCTGCCTGGCCACCGGCGAGGGCCCCATGCTGGGGCGGCGGGTCGAGGTGGAGGCGCTGCGCGCGGACGGCTCGCGCTTCCCGGCCGAACTCGCCGTCACGCCGACCTCGGTGGGCGGCAGGACGTTCTTCACCGCCCACCTGCGCGACATCACGGAGCGCCGCGCGGCCGAAGCGGCGCTGGCCGAAAGCGAGGCGCGCTTCCGCGCCATCGCGGACAACATCCCGCAGCTCGCCTGGATGGCGAAGCCCGACGGCCGGCGGGTCTGGTACAACCGGCGCTGGTACGACTTCACCGGGTTGACGCCGGAGGAGGCGCGGGATTGGGGCTGGCACCAAGCCCACCATCCCGAGTTCCTGGAGCGCGAGATCGCGCGCGTGCGGCGCGCCTGGAAGGCCGGCGAGCCCTGGGAGGACACCTTCCCGCTGCGCGGGGCCGATGGCGACTACCGGTGGTTCCTCACGCGCGCGGTTCCGGTCCGGGACGCGCAAGGCCGCGTCGCGCTCTGGTTCGGCACCAACACCGACGTCACGAACGAACCGATGTGACGCGCGTGCACGGCGCCGCGCACCGGCGGGTTGGACGGGCGGGGAGCATCGGCGTGCCTAGACCGCGATCGCCCTGAGTGGAAACACTCAGGGCGTGAAGCGCCGGTCCAGCAAACCCTGGACGCGGTTCGGCCTGACCGCAGTCAGGCTGAAACGGGTCTAGGACCCGAGTCGCCCCAGCACCGCGGCCAGCTCCGCTTGCCGGCGCGCGCCGGTCTTCTCGAACACCCGGTGCAGGTGCAGCCGCGCCGTGCCCGGCGAGATGTCGAGCGAGGCGGCGAGCGCGGGCACCCCGTCGCCCAGGGCCGCGCGCGCGGCGACCTCCGCCTCCGCCCGCGTCAACCCGAAAGCCTCGCGCAGCAGGGCGGGCGGCGGGGCCGTCGTGCGGGCTTCGGGGTCGGCCACCAGGAGCAGTGCCATGGCCGCCGGCGGGAGGCCGGCCGAGGCCATGCCGGCGGCGCTAAGGGGCGTGGCGGTGGCCACGAGCGGCGGCCTGGGCGGCGGCCGGGACAGGCAGACATGCCCGCCGGCAGGATGGGAAGCCGCGCTGCGGCCCGGCACCGCCGCCGCGATCGCGCGCCGCAAGAGGGCGGTCTCCTCCGCGCGCGCCGCCCGCAGCGCCCCGCTCTCGCCGGGGTCGACGCGCAGCCCGCCGTCG
>NZ_BAAAFZ010000032.1:0-5426 GCF_039523795.1 Craurococcus roseus
CCAAGCGGTCGGGCAGGTCGAACTCGGCCGCGTTCAGGGCGCGGTCCTCGGCTTCGAGGCGCCGCTCGGCCGCTTCGGCGTCGGCGGCCAGCTTCTCGGCGTGGCCGAGGTCGTCCTCCATCCGCTCCACGCGCCCGGCGGCGGCGTCGAGGGCGTCCGCCGCGCGGCGCTCCTCCGCCTCCAGCCCCTCGCTTTCCACGCGCTGCCGCTCCAGCGCGGTGCGGGCCGCGGCCTCCGCCTCGCGCGGCGCCGGTACCGCCTTCTCCGCCTCGAAGGCGCGAACCGCCGCCGCTTCCGCCCCGGTTTCCGCGCGCTTGGTTGCGGCCTGCGCGGCTTCGAGCGCCGAGCGCGCCGCGTCCAGCGCCGCGCCGGCCCGCGCGCGCAGCACGGAAAGCCATTCGGCTTCGGCGGCGCGGACCAATCCGGACAAATTGCGGTAGCGGTTGGCCTGCCGCGCCTGCTTCTGCAACGAGCCGCGCTGGGCGTCGAGGGTGTTGAGCAGATCCTCGGAGCGGGTGAGGTTGGCCTCGGCCTGGCGCAGCTTCAGCTCCGCCTCGTGCCGGCGGGCGCGGAGGCCGGAGATGCCGGCGGCCTCCTCCAGCACCTGCCGCCGCTCCTCCGGCTTGGCGCCGATCATGGCGGCGACCTTGCCCTGGCTGACCATGGCGGAGGCGCGGGCGCCGCTGCCGAGGTCGGCGAACATGGTCTGCACGTCGCGCGCCCGGACCTCGCGGCCGTTGACGCGGAAGGAGCTGCCCTCGCCGCGGGCGATGCGGCGCACGATCTCCAGCTCCGGCGCGTCGGCGTGCGGCGGCGGCGCGAGGCCTTCCGCCTCTTCGAGGAACAGCGAGACCTCGGCGATGTTGCGCCCCGGGCGGAGCGACGTGCCGGCGAAGATCACGTCCTCCATCTCGCCGCCGCGCATGGAGCGGGCGGAGGTCTCGCCCATGGCCCAGCGCAGCGCCTCCACCACGTTGGACTTGCCGCAGCCGTTGGGGCCGACGATGCCGGTCAGGCCGGGCATCACCTCGACCGCGGTGGCGTCGGCGAAGCTCTTGAAGCCGGCGATGCGGATGCGGGCGAGGGTGGCGCGCAGCGGGGCGCGATCCGGCGGCCCCTGCTCCTCGGCGGGCGGGGCCGCCGCCTCGTCCGCCGCCGCCCCCGCCGCGTCGCTCAAGCCTTCCCGGCCTCGTCCACGAGCTGCTGGAACCGCTCGAAGCCCACCGCGCCGGACTGGGTCTTGCTCTTCCCATCCGGCCCGAACACGAAGGACGGCGTGGCGCTGACGCCGTACTCGCGCTCCGCCGCCTGCCTGCCTTCCAGGATGGCGCGTGCCAGCGCCTCGTCGCGCACCGCGGCGTCGAACCGCGGGCGCGGCATCCCGGCCAGCGCCGCCATCTTCGCCAGCTCCTCCATCGGGTCGGCGCTGCGGGTGAAGGCCCAGCGGTCCTGCGAGAGGAGCAGGGCGCCGATGAAGGGCTCGTAGCGCTCGGCCGGCATCGAGCGGGCCACCGCGGCGGCGGCCAGCGCCAAGCGGTCCAGCGGGAAGTCGCGGTACACGAGCCGCACCGTGCCCGGCTCCACCAGCTTCTGCTTCACCTGCGGCAAGGTGTCGCGGTGGAAGGCGGCGCAGTGGCCGCAGGTGAGGGAGAAGTATTCCAGCACCCGCACCGGCGCGCCCGCGCGGCCGATGGCGCGTTCGGACAAACGCGGGTCGGCGGCCTGTTGCGCGAAGGCGGGGCCGGCGAGGATCGCGGCGCCGGTGGCGGCGAGGAAGGAGCGGCGGGATGGGCGCGTCATGCGGCCTCCGTTCGTTGCGATGCCGCGCGAATCAAGCGCGTCGTTGACGGTCCCGATAAACGCCTTGCGCGAGTTTTTCCAGCGCTTCCCGCAACTCACCCTCGGGGACCGCGGCCATCGCGTCCCGCACCCGCGGGGGAAGGGCGGCCGGTTCGGGCCGGCGGGGCGCTGGCGGCGGGGCGGCGCCGGGGGCCTGCTGAACGAAGCGCAGCCGCTCCACCGCCGCTTGCCCCAGATGCGCGTTGATGCGGCCGATGAGCTGCGGCGCGAGGTGCGTCAGCTCCATCGCCACCGGCCCGGCGCAGGCGATCACCAACGTCCCGTTGCCGAGCCGTTTCGGCGAAGTCACGGCGGCCAGAGCCGGCCCCACCACCTCCGGCCAATCGGCCATCAGGGCGGCGCCGGCCGGGCTGCGGCGCTTGAAGGCGGGGCGCGTCAGCCGCGGCAAGAGGGCGCCCAGCGCCCGCGGCCCTCCGAAAAAGCGCCGGTCCTCGCCATCTGCCGCCATGCGATGCCCCCGACCCTGCCCCCCGCCGCCGCCCTGCTGGCTTGGTACGACCGCCACCGCCGCACCTTGCCGTGGAGGGGAGACGACTCCGATCCATACCGCATCTGGCTCTCCGAGGTCATGCTCCAACAGACCACGGCGGCGGCGGCCGGCCCGCGCTTCCGGCGCTTTCTCCAACGATTCCCGGACATCCACGCGCTGGCGGCGGCGCCCGAATCGGCGGTGATGGAGGAGTGGGCGGGCCTCGGCTACTACGCCCGCGCCCGCAACCTCCACGCCTGCGCCCGCGCCGTGGCTGCGGCGGGCGGCGCCTTTCCGCGCGACGTGGAGGGGTTGCGGGCGCTGCCCGGAGTCGGCGCCTACACGGCGGCGGCCGTCGCCGCCATCGCCTTCGACCAACCCGTCGTGCCGCTCGACGCCAACGTCGAACGAGTCGTGGCGCGGCTGCGTGCGGTGGAGGAGCCGCTGCCCGGCGCCCGCCCGCGCCTGGACGCGCTGGCGCAGGGCTTCATGGCCGACCCGGCGGCCCGCGCGCGGCCCGGCGACTTCGCGCAGGCGCTGTTCGACCTCGGCGCCACCATCTGCACCGCGCGCAACCCCGCATGCGCGCTCTGCCCTTGGCGCGGGGAGTGCGAAGCGCAGCGGCGCGGCGTCCAGGCCACCTTGCCGCGCAAGGCGCCGAAGGCCGCGCGGCCGCTCCGCCACGGCGCGCACTTCCTGCTGACGGACGGGGCGAGGAACGTGCTGCTCCGCCGCCGCCCGCCGAGCGGCCTCCTGGGCGGGATGCTGGAACTGCCCGGCACGCCCTGGCGTGAAGCGCCGTGGGAGGACGCGGAGGCGCTGGCCTTCGCGCCCGTGCCGCCGGGCCCGGACTGGCGGCGCGTGCCTGGCGTGGCGCGGCACGGCTTCACGCATTTCGAGCTGGAGATGGCCTTGTTCGCGGCCGAGGTGCCGGCCCTGGCGCCGCCCGAAGGCACCGAGGCGCGCCCCTTGGCGGAGGCCGGCGCGGCCATGCCGACGGTGATGCGGCGCCTGCTCGACCTTGCCGCCGCCGCGCCGGCGTGAGAGAGGCGCCGCCCGACAAACCGGAGCCCTCCCGCATGAGCCTGGCCCTCCCCGCCGGCTCGCGCCGCCGCGCCTTCGTCCGCTTCTGGGGCCTCGCCCTGCTCGGCTCGGCGGTGCTGGCAGCGAGCGCGCAGGTGGTCCTGCCCGCGTGGCCGGTGCCGGCGACCTTGCAGAGCCTCGCCGTGCTGCTGCTCGGCGCGCTGGGCGGCGCGCGGCTCGGGACGGCGGCGGTCGCGCTGTACCTGCTGGAAGGCGCGCTCGGCCTGCCGGTCTTCGCCGGCGGCAACGCCGGGCCGGCGGCGCTGGCCGGGCCGACCGGCGGCTATCTGCTCGGCTTCTTGCCCGCCGTGTGGCTCGCGGGGCGGGCGGGGAGGGGGCCGCTGTGGCGCCAAGGCGCCGTGCTGCTCGCCGCGCACCTGCTGCTGTTCGTCCCCGGCGTCGCGTGGCTCTCGGGATTCGTCGGCTGGGAGCGGGCCTTCGCCGCCGGCTTCCTCGTGTTCCTGCCGGCCACGCTGGTGAAGACCGCGCTGGCGCTGGCCGTGCTGCGGGCGGTCCGGCCCTGAGTCCCGCACCCGCCCGGGCCGCCGTCTTCGACCTCGACGGCACGCTGGCGGACAGCGTGCCGGACTTGGCCGCCGCGCTGAACCGCACCCTGGCCGAAGCCGGGCTGCGGCCGCACGCCACGGAGGCGGTGGCGCGCATGGTCGGCCATGGCGTCGAGCGGCTGGTGGAGCGCGGCTTCGCCGCCGCCGGCGCGCCGCTCGACATGGCCGCGCTGCCGCGCTGGGTGGAGCGCTTCCTCGCCTTCTACGCCGAAGACCTGTCCACGCTGACACGCCCTTACTCCGACGTGCCGGAAACGCTGGACGCGCTCGCCGCCGCGGGCTGGCGCTTGGGCGTCTGCACCAACAAGCCGACGGCGCTGGCGGCCCGGCTGCTGGACGCCCTCGGCCTCGCCCCGCGGTTCGGCGCGGTGGTGGGCGGCGACGCGGCGCCGGAGCGCAAGCCGCACCCGGCCCCGCTGCTGATGGCGCTAACCCGGCTGGGCGTGCCCGCCGCGTCGGCGGTGTTCGTCGGTGACAGCGGGACGGACGCGCTCACCGCCCGCGCGGCCGGCCTGCCCGTGGTGCTGGTGCGGGGCGGCTACACCGCGGTCCCGGTGGAGGAACTCGGCGCGGACGCGGTCGTGGACGCCTTCGCCGCGCTCCCCGCCGCGCTGGAGGCGCTGCTGCCGGCGGCGTGACGCCTACCGCGTCAGGAACGGGTTGCCGCCGCGCCGCTGCGTCCCTGGCGGGAACACGCGCGCGAGGTAGTCCACGATCACGCGCCGCTCTTCGCCTTCCAACCGCGGCATGCCGTGCTTCTCGGTCATCCAGTCCATCAATTCGTCCCAGCCTTCGCGCGACAGGCGGGAGCGGCTGATCACCGCCGTGCCGTGGCAGGCGACGCAGGTGTGGAACGTCTCCTCGCGCCCCGGCGCCTCGGGCAGCGCCGCCGGCGTTTCCTGGGCGTGCGCGGCCATCGCCGAAAGGGCGAGCGAGAGCAGCGCCGCCGCGGCCAGGGCGCGCGCGCCGCTCACCCCACCAGCACCGCCGCGCGGCTGATCGGGTTCGCGCCGTTCCACTCGCCGCAGGAGACGCCGCCGTTGCCCCACTGGTTGCCGCGCGCATCCGGCGCGAAGAAGGAGCGCCCGTTGCCGCCGCACTCCAGTTGCAGCCGCCGCGTGACGATCGGGAAGCGCCCGCCCTCCAGATCGCCGACGGCCACTTCCAAGGGCCGTTCCACCTCGCCCTCAATCCGGAATTTCCAGGCGCGAGGGTCGGGGACGGCGTCCGGAATGCCGCCGTTGTTGCGGATGCACATCTTGTCCGCCGGCGTCACGTCGTCGGCCAACAGCGTTTCCGGTGTTTCCGCGACCAGCGGCCGCTCGCCGAGCACCACCAGCGCCGCCTTGCCGTCCATCCGCAACACGGCGGGGCCTCCGCCGCCGGCTGGCGTCTGGGCGAGGGCGGCGGGCAGCACCCCCGCGGGCGGGCGGCGGCCGAAGGGCACG
>NZ_BAAAFZ010000033.1:0-620 GCF_039523795.1 Craurococcus roseus
TGCACCGACGCCACGGCGCGGGTCGCGCGCGTGCTGGGGACGCTGCTCGGCGCCGGGGTGCCCCTGACCGAGGCGCTCGGCCACGCCGCCGCCGCGGCCGGCAACGCCGCCGTCTCGGCCGCGCTGGATCGCGCCGCCGCGCGGGTCTCGGCCGGCGGGCGCCTCGCCGCCGCGCTCGCGGAAGAGGGGGCCTTGCCGAAGCTGGCCGTCACCCTGGTCGGCGTCGGCGAGGAAGGGGGGCGCTTGCGCGAGATGCTGGGGGAAGTGGCGGTGATCCACGAGGAAGAGATGGACCGCGCCGTGGAGCGGCTGCTCGCGCTGCTGGTGCCCGGCGTCACGCTGCTGCTCGGCGCCCTGGTCGGCGGCATCGTGCTGGCGACGCTGGACGCCATCCTCGGCGCCAACTCCGCCGCGTTGGGCGCGCGATGAGGCGCCCGGCCTCCGCCCTGCTCGCGGCGGCGCTCGCCCTCGCCGGCTGCGACGGGCCGCGCCAAGGCGGCCAAGCGGCCTTCGACGACGCCATGCGCCGCTTGCAGCAGCGCGGCGAGGCGACCGGCGCCGGCCTGCCCACGGTGGCCGGCGGCTCCGCCGTCCTGCCCGACGCGCCGCCCGCCGCGCGG
>NZ_BAAAFZ010000034.1:0-20577 GCF_039523795.1 Craurococcus roseus
GCCGACTCCGCCGCCGCGCCGAACCCCGCTGCGCGCTCCACGCCGGTCCGCGGCCCCGGGAGCGGCGGCGTCCGCGAGGCCTTCGTCGAAGCCCCGGAGCGCGGCCACGCCCGCGCGGACCCTGGGCCGGGCGCCATCCCCGTCCGCCAGCGGCCCCTCGCCCGGTTCGGGGGGCGCAACGCCGTCCGTCCCCGCCCCGGCTCGCGCATGCGCCCGCCGCGTGAGTCCATCGCCCGGCAGCCAGCCGACCAAGCCGCGTGTCCGGTTTGATGCGGGCCGCTCCAGCAGGTGCTGTCCTTGCGTTGAACCAGTTGGCAGGGATCGTCTCCTTCCCCTCGTTCCACACTACTTTGGCCTTGCTCTTCACGTACGCGCACCACGGCATCCGTTTGACTCTGCCCGCGTTCGCCGCGCTGAGCGGCGTCATGCTGTTCTCTGTTCCTTCGAAGGGCGGCCACCACTTGGCGGACATGCCGGGTGGGGCTGCGGTCGCGGTGGCGGCGGTGGTTCTGGTCCGCGTAGTTCGGCGCCTCCGGCGGACGCGGTCCGCTCTGGGCCCGGGCCCGCCGTCGCCCGTGTGAAGTTTCGGCGGCGCCGCTTCCGATAGTGGTGGATCGTCGTCCGCTGCCCCCGATGGGGCGTGCGGAACGAGGCCGCGAGCCGGCCGACACCAGCGCTGCGGCGGCTGGAGGTATGGCGATTCAAGAAGCCCAGCATCGGCCCGCCCCCAAGCGGCGCTTCAACGGCGCGCCGTGTAGCCGCGCAGCTCCTCGTATCGGCCGATCTGCTCCGGCGTCAGCGCGTCGCGCGTCGCAGGGTGGTAGCGGAGGTGCGCGGCGCGCAGCGAGCCGCGCGCCGCGCCGACCGCCGCGCTCGCCTCCATCACCGCGGCCGGGGTCGCCTGTGCCGTGGCGAAGAGCCGGTCCAGCGCGCCTCCGGCCTCGATCACCCCTTCCCCGAGCGGCCGCGCCTCGGCCCGCATCGCCTCGACCAAACCCTCCATGCGCCGGCGCTGCTCGGGCGAGAGCCGGAGCGGGTCGGCCAACTCCAGCACGTGCATCGGGCCGGGGTAGCGGTTCAGTTCGGCGGGGAGCGCGAGGCCCATCCCGCGCCCGGCGCGCAGGTCCGCGACCTCTTGCGGCGACAACGCTTCGACCCCGCGCGCCTCCATCCCGGCGTAAGGCTGCGCCACGCCCCCGCCGCCCGTGTGCGGCTCCGCCGGCGCGTGGCGCTGGCGGTGCTGCACGGTTTGCGGCTGCGGGTGCTGCCCGCCTTCGCCGTGGTGCGCCCCCGCCCAGCCGGCGGCGAGCGCGAGCGGCGCCCCGAGCGGTCCTCCTCCTGTCGCTCGCCCGGCGGACGCGGCCTATGCTGCCACGGGAGCGGAACGGAGGTGAGGGTGGCGGCAGGCGGCACGGGGCGTCGGCGCGTGTTCGGCGCGGCGGCAGCGGCGGTGGCTTTCCGGCCCGCGAGGCCGGCGGCGGCCCAGCAGGCGCAGCAGCCGCCCTGGCCCCGGCGGCCGGTGCGCGTCGTCATCCCCTACGCGCCCGGCGGCGGAGCCGACACGGTGGGGCGCATCCTGTTCGGCAAGCTGAGCGAGTTGCTGGACGCGAACTTCGTCATCGAGAACCGCGGCGGCGGCGCGGGCACCATCGGCGCGGCGGTCGCGGCCCAAGCGGCGCCGGACGGCCACACGGTGCTGCACGACGCGACGGCGCTCTCCGTCAACCCCGCGCTGTTCGAGGGGAGGCTGCCCTACGACGCCGCCCGCGCCTTCCGGCCCGTGTTCCTCGCCGGCAGGGTGCCGAATCTGCTCCTGGTCCACCCGGACGTGCCGGCGCGGAGCGTGGCCGAGGTGGTCGCGCTGGCGAAGGCCGCACCGGGCGGGCTCGACTTCGCCTCGTCGGGCAACGGCACGGTGCAACACATGGCGTTGGAGATGTTCGCGCGCGCGGCCGGGGTGCAACTGAACCACATCCCCTACCGCGGCGGCAGCCCGGCGCTGACCGACCTCATCGCCGGGCAGGTGCGGTTCTTCTTCTCCAACGCCTCCGCCTCCACCGGCCACGCCCGCGCCGGGCGGGTGCGGGCCGTGGCGCACACCGGCTCCAAGCCCATCGCCGCCTTCCCGGACCTGCCCGCCGTCTCGGACACCTTCCCGGGCTTCGAAGCTCACGAGTGGAACGGCGTCCTGGTGCCGGCCGGGACGCCCGAAGCCATCGTCCAACGGCTGAGCGAAGGGCTGAACGCCGCCATCCGCGACCCCGCGGTGGCCGAGCGGCTGGCCGGGCTCAACGTCGAGACCGCGCCCAACACCCCGGCCGAGTTCGCCGCCTTCCTCGCCGCCGAAACCGAGAAGTGGGGCCGGGTGGTGCGGCAATCCGGCATCAGGCCGGACTGAAACGGCCCGCTTGGCGGCCCTCCTTCCGATTCCGCATCATCAACGAGCCGGAAACCGCTATAAGGCAACGAAGTATCGGCCCGCCCGGGCCAGAGTCCGGAGATGACCCATGCTTCTCGAGATCACCCGCGCCGTCCGCATGAAGGCGGGCGCCGACGAGCGCACCGCCTTGGAAAAGGGCATCGCCGAGGCGCAGGCTTCCATGGCGGTGGCCCGCGGCTCCGAACACGCCGACCTGCGCGCGACGCTCAACGCCTTCATCGCCCAGTGCGAGAAGCGCATCGCGGAGATACGAGCGATTAAGGGGCGGTAAGCGGGCGCGCTGGACGAGGGACGCTTCAGCGGCCTTCGCGGTGGCGCAACCAAGGCCCAACGACCTGCCTGGCGAACAAGCCCGTTAAAAAGGACAGTGCAGCCGCCCACAGGAGCGCCCCCGGTAGCCGCGCCAGCCCATTTGGCGCCAGCAGAGCTTGGGCAACGGGGAAAACCAGCGCCGAACCGACGACCAATCCTCCGGCGCCGGCCAGGAACTCGCGCGCTGGACCGGTAGCTGTGGCCTCCACGGGCCACGGAACCCGGCTTCGTACCAGCAACGCGAAGCCGAGTAGGACGGCAAGCAGTGCGAGAGGCTGCTGGTCCAGAAAGCGTACCGCCTGGGCGGGCAAGAGCATGAGCAGGGCCGCTGGGCCGCTGGTAAATGCCGCGCTGGCAAGGCTAGCCAGCCCAAAGGCAAGCCAGGGATTGCCGGGTGAGCGCGCCACCCCGGCCGCCAAGCGACCCAGTGCCAAATGGAGCAGCAAAACATTCGTCGCCGCGACGAGCAGCGTGATGGAGAATGGCGCCAACGAGCCGAACGTTTGGTGCAACAGGGCCCAAGAGACAAGAACACCGGTGGCCTTGAAAAGTCCGAAGGCTGCGCCGAGCGGCACCCAATCTTCCCACTGTCGCGCGCAGATCCAGGCCAGGGCCGCCATCTTGCCCGCTTCAATGCCCGCTGCGTTGAGCAGCCCGCCGAGGAGGACCAAGATGAACGACGCCATTTGGGCGTGTTCCGGCCAAAGCAGCCTAGACAGCTCTCCAAGGCCGCGGAGGAGGAAACCAATCAGCGGAATGATGAGCCAGGACGCGGCCATCGCAGCCGCAGCAGCCACCCAAACACGACGCGGTGGAACGACAAAACGCATGATGGCCTGACCCGCGCCGCGTCGATCTAGAAGCCGACTGTCCCTCAAACCAAGCCAGAGCGCAATGAATCTCGGCTGAAGCGCCGGCGTTTCGTACCGACGTTAGATTGTGGCTCGGCGTGTTGAGGGGTAGGCATTCGCCAAACACCGGAGGGAAAACGCCATGCCGCAACGCCGTCACCTGCTCGCCGCCGCCGCATGCGCGGCTTCGGGCCTCGGCGCCGCGCTTCCCTCCGCCCGCGCGCAAGGCCAGCAGCGCTTCGCCTCCATCTACATGTTCGTCCCAGCCGCGCCCGGCGGCGGTTGGGACGGGCTCGGCCGCGCCATCGAGCAGGCGGCGCGCGGCGCCGGCCTGGTCGGCAACTTCCAGTTCGAAAACGTCGGCGGCGCCGGCGGCTCCGTCGGGCTGCCGCGCTTCGTGGCGCAGCGGCGCGGGCGGCCGGACAGCCTGATGGTGGCCGGCTCCGTCATGGTCGGCGCCACGCTGACCAACAAGACGCCGGTCGGCATCAAGGACGTGACGCCGATCGCCCGTCTGACGGAGGAGGCCAGCGCCGTGGTGGTGCCCGCCGCGTCCGACATCCGCGACATCAAGGGCTTCTTCGAGGCGCTGAAGGCCAACCCCGGCGCCATGTCGGTCGGCGGCGGCTCGGCCGGCGGGACGGATCACATCGCGCTCGGCCTGATGCTGAAGGCGCTCGGCCGTTCGGCGCGGGAAGGATCCTACGTGGCCTTCGCCGGCGGCGGCCCGGCGAACGCGGCGATCATGGGCGGCCAGGTCAAGGCCGGCATCTCCGGCCTCTCGGAGTTCGCGGAGCAGATCAAGGCCGGCCGGATGCGCGCCCTCGCCACCACCGGGGCGGAGCGGACTGACCCCAACATCCCGACGCTCAAGGAGAGCGGGATGGACGTCGCGCTCACCAACTGGCGCGGCGTGTTCGGCCCGCCCGGCCTTCGCCCCGACGCGCGCGAGGCATTGGTGCGGCTGATGGCGGAGGTCCACGCCCTGCCGGCCTGGAAGGAGACCCTGCGCACGCGCGACTGGACCGACGCCTTCCTCACCGGCCCGGAGCTGGACGCCTTCCTGGAGCGCGACCGGGCGCAGACGGAAACGGTGCTTAAGGAGATCGGGCTGGCGTGAACGGCCCCGGACCGGTGGCGCGCGCCCGCGCCGGCCTGCCCTGGCCGGACCTCGCCGCGGGGCTCTTCGTGCTGGCGCTCGGCGGCTTGGCCGTCTGGCAGGCGCTGGCGATCCCGGTTTCGCCGATCTACGCGCAGGTCGGGCCGAAGGCGGTGCCCTTTGTCGTGGCGGGCGGGCTGCTGCTGCTCGGCGCCGGGCTCGTGGCCCAAGCGCTGCGCGGCGGCTGGTCGCACGAACTGGAGGAGGTGCGGGACGCCCCGCCGGCCAACCGGCGCGCCTTCGCCCTGCTGCTGGCCGGCCTCGGGGCGAACCTGCTGCTGATCGTCCCCCTCGGCTTCTCCCTCGCCGCCACCGCGCAATACGTGCTGGTGGCCGCGGCCTTCGGGTCGCGGCGCTTCCTGCGCGACGCCGCGGTCGCCCTCGTGCTCACGCTCGCGGCTTGGTTCCTGTTCGTGGAGCTGCTCGGCGTGAACATCGGCGCGGGCGTGCTGGAAGGGCTGGTGCTCCGCGCGCTGGGGCGGGAGCCGCCGGCGTGACCGACCCCATCGCCGGCCTCGCGCTCGGCTTCGGCAACGCGCTGACCTTGGCCAACCTCGGCTGGGCGCTGCTCGGCTGCCTGCTCGGCACCGCGGTCGGCGTGCTGCCCGGCATCGGCCCGGCGCTCACCGTGGCGCTCCTGCTGCCCATCACCTTCAAGGTCGGCGCGACCGGCGCCTTCATCCTGTTCTGCGGCGTGTACTACGGCGCGATGTACGGCGGTTCCACCACCTCCATCCTGCTGAACACGCCGGGCGAGTCCGGCTCCATCATCACCGCGCTGGAAGGCGCCAAGATGGCGCGCAACGGCCGCGCGGGGCCGGCGCTCGCCACCGCCGCGATCGGCTCCTTCGTCGCCGGCACCGTCGGCACGCTCGGCATCAGCTTCCTCGGCCCGTTGGTGGTGGAGCTGGCGCTGCAACTCGGGCCGGCGGAGTACTTCTCCCTGATGGCGCTCTGCTTCGTCACCGTGTCTGCGGTGCTGGGCGGCTCGGCGCTGCGGGGCCTGGTCTCCCTCTTCTTCGGCCTGTTGCTGGGCCTGGTCGGCATCGACCTCCAGACCGGCCAGCCCCGCCTCACCTTCGGCGTCCCGGAGCTGCTGGACGGGGTCAACGTGGTGCTGGTGGCCGTCGCGCTCTTCGCCGTGGGCGAGACGCTGTACCTCGCGTGGCGCCACGTGGACGCGCCGCAGGAGGTGCGCCCGGTGGGCCGCGTTTCCATGAGCCGCGCCGACCTGCGGCGGAGCGCCGGGCCGTGGCTCCGCGGCTCCCTGCTGGGCTTCCCCTTCGGCGTCCTGCCGGCGGGCGGCACCGAGATGCCGACCATGCTGAGCTACTACGCCGAACGGCGCCTCGCCGGCCCGGAAGCGCGGGCCGAGTTCGGCAAGCAAGGCGCCATCGAGGGCGTCGCCGGCCCGGAAGCCGCCAACAACGCCGCCGCCGCCGGCGTGCTGGTGCCGATGCTCACCCTCGGCCTGCCGACGAGCGCCACCGCCGCCATCATGCTGAGCGCCTTCCAGAGCTACGGCATCAGCCCCGGCCCGCTCTTGTTCGAGCAGCAGGCGGCGCTGGTCTGGACGCTGATCGCCTCCCTCTACGTGGCCAACGTGTTGCTGGTCGCCCTCAACCTGCCGCTGGTCGGCCTCTGGGCGCGCATCCTCACCATACCCCGGCCGCTGCTCTACGCCGGCATCCTGGTCTTCGCCACCATCGGCACCTACGGCATCAGCAACTCGGTGACGGACCTCGTCCTGCTCTACGGCCTCGGGCTGGTGGCGATGGGGATGCGGCGCTTCGACTTCCCGACCGCGCCGGTGGTGATCGGCATGATCCTGGGGCCGATGGCGGAGCAGGCGATGCGCCAGGCGCTGACCATCAGCCAAGGCGATTGGAGCACCTTCGTCACCCGCCCGGTCTCGGCGGCGATCCTGGCGATGGCGGTGCTGGCCCTGGCCGGGCCGCGCCTCTACGCGGCGTTCCTGTCGCGGCGTGGCGGCGGCTGACCCGCCCGGCTCACCGCCGCGGCGGGAGGGCCGTGGACGGGTTCTGGATGCAATAGGCCCGCGTCTCCGCGCAGCCCGACATGCACCGCGACGAGTCCGGGCCGGAGCAGGCGCGGACGCAGGTCTGGTAATTCTGCTCGCAGCGTTGGATCGGCGTCATGCCGCCGCCGGTCTGGCCGCCCGTCTGGGCCAGGGCGAGGCCGGGCAGCAAGCCACCCAAAAAGGCAAAAGCGAGCAAGCGCATCCGAGTCAAAATCCGATCGAAGAGGAGCGCCATGATGCCACCGGAACGGCACCGCGTGGTTCACGATGGCATGAATCGACGACGCGATGCCGCTATTCCGCGGCAGCCGTCGCGGCGCGTGGCGGCGGCTTCCACGCCCCGCGCTCCGCCCGCGGCAGGCCGAGGTGGTCGCGCAAGGTCGGCCCGGAATACTCCTTCCGATGCAACCCCCGGCGCTGCAACTCCGGTACCACGTGGCGCACGAACTCCGCGTAGGTGCCGGGAACCGAGGTGGCGGAGATGACGAAGCCGTCGCACGCCCCGGTCGAGAACCACTCCTCCAGCTTGTCCGCCACCTCCTTCGGCCCGCCCACCATGTCCATGCGCGGCCGGCCGCGGCCGCTCGCCGTGATGAAATCGCGCACCGTCGGGTTGCGCTTGCCGCTCACCTGCACCACGCGGTCGCGCATGGCCTGGAGGCCCTGGATGCCGGCCAGTTCCTCGTCCGTGAACGGCTCGTCCATGCCCTTGGCCGCGAAGTCGAAATTCAGCGCCTCCGAAAGCAGGGACAGCGCGTCGATCTCCAGCGGCAGCCGCTCGATCAGCGCGGCGCGGTCCTCCGCTTCCGCCTTGGTCGCGGCCGGGATCGGGTTGCAGAGCGTGGCGACCTTCACCGCGTCCGGGTCGCGCCCCGCCTCCGCCACCATGCGCTTGAACTCGGCGTAGTCCCGCCGGCCCCCTTCCAGGTCGTGGTGCGCCACGAAGACCAACTCGGCCCAGCGCGCCGAGAAGCGCTTGCCCCGCCCGCTGGCCCCGGCCTGGATCAGCACCGGATGCCCCTGCGGCGAGCGCGGCACGGTGAACGGCCCGCGCGAGGACAGGAACCGCCCCTTGTAGTCGAGCCGGTGGACCTTGGAGCCGTCGCCGAAGCGCCCGCTCCGCTTGTCCACGACCAGGGCGTCGTCCTCCCAGGCGTCCCAATGGCCGAGCACCACCTCCACGAACTCGTCCGCCCGGTCGTAGCGCCGGTCGTGCTCCATCGCTTCGGCGTGGCCCATGTTGGCGGCTTCGCCGTCGTTGAGCGAGGTGACGACGTTCCACGCCGCCCGCCCGCCGCTCATGTGGTCGAGCGTCTGGAAGGCGCGGGCGACGTGGAAGGGCTCGTAGTAGGTGGTGGAGGCGGTGGAGCCGAGCCCGAGCCGCGAGGTGGCCGCCGCCATCATGGTCAGCACCACCACCGGGTCGAGCTTCACGCAGCGGATGCCGTGCTCGACCGTGTGGACGTGGTCGCCGCCGTAGCGGTCCGGCATGGACAAGCGGTCGTCGAAGAAGCCGAGGTCGAACTTACCGGCTTCCAGGACGCGGCCGATCTCCTGGTAGTAGTCGGCCGAGAGGAAATCCGTGCGGCTCTCCGGATGGCGCCAGGACGAGGCGAGGTTGGTGCAGTTCTGCGCCTGCAAGAAGCCCACGAGGTGCATCTGGCGCATGGCCGGCCGTTCCTCCACCACCACCCACGACGGCGGCGATGCTGGCGCCTCCGGGCGGGGCGCGTCAAACCGGCGGCGTCACGGCGGCCCCTCGCCCCGGCGGAGCAGCACCAACTCGGCGACCGCGAAGGCGAGGTCGCGGCGGTCCGCCGACAGGCCGATGTCGCGCGGGGAAACGGCGTCCGGGAAGCGGAAGCGCACCCGCAGCAGCCCGGAGCCCGCCCCTCCGGCGGCACAGGCCGGCGGCACGGCGACGCTCCGCCACGCCGGCGCGGCAGGCCCTTCCGCGCCGGCCAAAAGCCACTCGGCCGAGGCTTCGCCGCAAGCCTCCTCCCCGCGGGCGCCGCCGCCGCCGCGGACGGCGGACACGGTGACGCGCTGTTCCGGCCGCTGCGGCACCAAGAAGCCGGCCCCCTTCACCCAAAGGTCCAAGGCTTCGTCCAGCCAGGCGGCGGGAAGCGCGAAGCGCAGCGCGAGCGTCGCCTCCGCGCCGTCGTTCCAATGCCCGTGCGGCTCCGGGACGGACCAGCCCCGGAGCAGGGCGGCGCGGTCCCCGGCGGGCGCCGCCGAGCCGAAGCGCAGCGCAACGCCGGGCGCCGCGACGGGCAGCACCTCCTCGGCCCCGAACTCGCGCACCCCGGCGGGCACGGCGGCGCTGAGGCGCTTCCAACCGGGCGCGAAGACGCGGAGTCCGTCGGCCTCGGCGAGCAGGTCGGCCGCCGGGTCCATGGCGGACGCCGCCAGGAACACCGCCCAGGAACCGCCCAGGACGTAAAGGGTCCGCGGCTCGAACCGGCCTTCCAAGAAGGACCGCTCCCCCGCCATCCTGGTTCTTTCCAGCGCGGCTTGGTCCACCCGGGCGAGGTAGACCATGTCCGTCGGCAAGCCGTTGGCCGAGGCCCAGCGCCCGACGGCCTCCCAGCCCTCCGCCTTGTTGGCCGTGGGGAACGCGCGGACGCGGCCGTAGGAGCGCGCCGCCTCGTCCCAGAACGGGCCGCGCAGCGGTTGCCACACCCGGCCGGCCCCCGGCGGATCGAGCTTCGCGCGCAACGGCGGCCACCCGGCGCTCCCGTCCGCCACTTGCGCCACGACGGCCGCCCCCAGCAGCGCTGCGGCGGCGCGCCCGCCCCAGCGCCGCGCGACAAGGGCGACGCCGAGGACCGCGAGGGCGTAGAACACCGGCCAGAACATCCGCTCCGACGCCCGCAACGCGTTCGCCGCTTCCAGCGCCCGAGCGGGCAGCGGCAGGACCAGCCGCTCCGCGCCGCCGACCGCGACCCGGTGCGACAGCGCGAGGGCGGCCAACCCAGCCAAGGCGAGGAGCAACGGCGCGCGTTCCGGCCCCACCCGCAGCAGCCCCGGCCGCGACACCCAGGCCGCGAAGCCGGCGGCGAGCAGGCCCAGCAGCCCGAGGCCGAGGAAGTTGGACCCCGCCTCGCGCCCCGCGGCGTCCGGCAGGTCGGGCAGGAGGCGCGACCACTGCCCGTCCGGGTCCAGCGGCGCCAGGGCGTTCATCGCGTAAACGCCGAAGCCGCCCGGCGAAAGGCCGCCCCGGACCATGAAGAAGCCGGCCGCCCACAGGCACAGCGCCACGGCCCCCGGCGCAACCAGCGCCTCGGCCGCGAGCCGGGCGAAGGCGAACCGACGCCCGCCGCCGGCGCCCGCCGCCGCCGCCAAGGCCCGCCGCGCCAGGTCGGACGCCCAAAGCGCGGCGACCATCGCCAGCAGGTAGGCATGCACCAGCGCCGCCGCGCAAAGCAGGCCGCCCCAGGCGAACGGCCACCACCGCCGGCCGAGCGGCGGCGCCACGGCCAGCCAGAGGGCGAGGAGCACGAGCCAGTGCGCCGCCAAAGAATAGTGGCCGTGGAGCCGCCAAAGCAGAGGCGGCGCGAAGCACAGCAGCACCGCCCCGAGCAGGCGGGCCGCCGCGTTCCGGACGGCCAGCCCCATCAGCAGCCAGCCGGCGACGCCTTGCAGGACGAAGCACAGCAGCAGCCACCAGCCGAAGTACTGCTGCACCTCGACGAGGGGGCTCAAGGCTTTGAACAAGAGGGCGAAAAGGGGGATGGAGTCGGAGAAGAAGACAGAGGACGCGATCTCGATTCCGAAGGACGGGTTCGCGCCCGGCGGCAGCGTCCACGGCGACTCCCTGAAGAAAGACCAGCCCAACAGGTACTGGGCGGGATCGCCCTGCGTGAGCCAGCCGAGGTCGCCGGGGTCCAAAGGGCGGACGCCGCAAACGGCCGCGAAGGCGACGGCGCCGATCAAGCCGGCCAACACGGCGCCGAGCCGCCCCGCCGCCGCCGTGCGGCGCCCCCCGCCGCGCGCGGCGGGGATCATGCGGCGTCCGGGAGCGGCGTTCCGGAACGGCGGGCGCGAAACGCCGCGCGCGGAAGAGATGGTATCCTGTTCGCTGGAAGCGCCATGCGGTGAAATCGTCCCCTTCGCGCGCCGCCGCCCACGGCCGGCGGCGCGCTTTAGACCGCGACCGCCCCGAGTGGAAACGCCCCGGGCGCGGATCGCCGGGCGGACAAGCGCTCGACCCGCTGCCCGGCGCGGGAACGCCGCGCCGCGGCGGGGGGCACCCGTTCCGCGCTGCTAGGGCACAGATCGCGCTTGGCCGTCTCCGGTCGGGCGCGTGAAGACGCTCGTCGAAACCACAAGCCAGAGCGCTCTGGCCGAGTACGGTCAGCCGAAAGGCGCCCTAAGCCCGCAGCGCGAGCGCCATCGCGCGCCCCGCCTGCCGCGGCGCGGCCGGGCGGCGCCCGGCGGCGCCGTAGACCGGGTTCGCCGCGCGCACCAGGGCGGCGGCGGCGATGGTCTCGATCACGCGCGATTGCACGGAGATCGCGCGTTGCAGCAGGCGCTTGTTCTCGGCGCCGAGCCCTTCCAGCTTCTCCGCCATGGCGCGCGCCCCCTCCCGCTGCGCCGCGCCGTCCGGCCGGGCGCCGGTCTTGGTCGCGGCGGCGAAGGCGGCGGCGAAGGCGTCGGCCGCCCCCGCCTTGGCGCCGGCGAGGCCCGCCGCGCCCGGCAGGTCGAGCCGCGCCAGGGCCTCGTTCTCGGCGAGCAGCGCGTCGGCGAGGCGGGTGCCGGCGGCGAGCAGGGCGTCCATCATCATGTCGCGTCCTCCGGGTTCGTCGTCGTGGCGGGTTCGGCCGATTGCCGCCGCAGCATCTCGCGCAGCACCATGTCGCCGATGCCCAGGCCGTGCCCGGCCCGCGACGCGGCGCCGGCCACCGCGTCCACCAGCATCGTCCGCCACTGCCCTTCCGCCGCTCCGCCGCCGCCGAGCGGCTCCGCGCCGAGGCCGGCGAAGGCGGGCTGCAACAACTGCGACAAGGCTTGCGTTTCGAAGTTCCGCGCCGCCTCGCGCATCTTCGCGGGCGCCGCGGCGACCTGCGCCGGGGTGAGGGGGGCGTGGACCGGGGGCAGGGCGGCCATCAGCGCAGCTCCAGCTCGGCTTGCAGGGCACCGGCGGCCTTGATGGCCTGGAGGATGGAGATCAGGTCCCGCGGCCCCACGCCGAGCGCGTTCAGCCCGCGCACCAGCTCTTGCAAGGACACGCCGCCGCGCAGCACGCCCATGCGGCGCTCGGCCTGGTCGTCCACTTCGACGCTGGTGCGCGGCACCACCACGGTTTCGCCGTTGCCGAACGGGTTGGGCTGGCTGACCTGCGGCGTTTCGGTCACCCGGATGGTGAGGTTGCCCTGCGCGATGGCGACGGTGGAGACGCGCACGTTGGCGCCCATGACGATGGTGCCCGAAGCCTCCTCGATCACCACCCGCGCCGCCTGGTCCGGTTCCACGCGGAGCTGCTCCACTTCGGCCAGGAACGACACCGGCTCGCGGCCGGCGAGCGCCAGCACCACCGTTCGCGGATCGGTCGCGGTCGCCACCGGGGCCCCCGAAGCGCGGTTCACGGCGGCGGCCACCCGCCGCGCGGTGGTGAGGTCCGGGTTGCGGAGGGAAAGGCGCACCGTGCTCCGGCCGGCCAGCGCGTAGGGGATCTCCCGCTCCACGATGGCGCCGCTGGCCACGCGGGCGCTGGTGGGCACGCCGCGCTGCACGCTCCCCGCCGCGCCGCGCGCCGCCACCGCGCCGGTGGCGACCGCGCCCTGCGCCACGGCGTAGACCTCGCCGTCCGCGCCGAGCAGAGGCGTGACCAGCAGGGTGCCGCCCATCAGGTTGGTGGCGTCGCCGAGCGCCGAGACCGCGATGTCGATCCGGCTGCCCGGCCGGGCGAAGGGCGGGAGGTTCGCCGTCACCATCACCGCGGCGACGTTGCGCGTGTCCAGCCGCGCCTCGTTGTCGCGGGTGTTGACGCCGAGCCGCTCCAGCATCCCGACGAGGGACTGCCGCGTGAAGATGGCGGTCCGCAGCCGGTCGCCGGTGCCGGCCAGGCCGACCACCAGGCCGTAGCCCACGAGCTGGTTGTCCCGCACGCCCTCCACGTCCGCGATGTCCTTCAGCCGCACGGACTGCGCGGCGGCGGGCGGGGCCGCGGCGACGACCGCTGCGGCGAGCAGCGCCGCCAAGGCCAGGAAGGCGGTCTTCGCCTTTATGAAAGGTTTATCGGACACGTTGCGCTCCGTGCGGCGGTCGCAACGGACTGAGCAACCGCCGTGCCAGCCCCAGGGCCGGGTTCCGGCGCTGGCGGTGGCGCGGAAGCGGCAGGCTCTGCCGGGCACCCGGCGCGAACTGCCGGGCCGGGCGGAAAAAGGGCGGGGGGCCGTGTGACGATGCGGGGCGTGTCTGGCGTGTCGAAGGGCGGGGCGGCGGGGCCTGCCCGTGGCAACGGAGCGGCAAGGCGCTCCGCCGGCGGTTTCTCCGTTGGCGGACCCGGCGGCGCGGAGGCGCTCGGCGCCGCCGCGCCAGCGCCGGACGGCATCGGAGCGGCGGCGGCGGTCGGGCTCTCCCTGCTGGCGGCGCAGGAAGGCGGCGGGCGAGGGGCGGGGCGGGACGCGGCGGCCCGGCGACGCGTGGCTTCCATCCTCGACGAACTCAACGGCCTGCAAGCGGAGCTGCTGGGCAGGCGGGTCGACCCCGCCCGTTTGACTCGTCTCGCCGCCCTCGGGGAGGGCGAGGAGGGAACCGATGCGGGTTTGCGCGATGCCGTCCGCGCCGTCGCGCTGCGCGCCCGGATCGAGTTGGCCCGCCGGACGATGGACCCGAGCGCGAGTAGAACCGCGGCGGTTCGGTGAAAGCCACACCCCCTCAGCGATTTGGGTGTTTCTCCGCTTGGCGGCGGCCCGGCAAGGATTGTATATGTCCGCGCGTTGCGTAACGAATACACTCGGGGCCGTCCAACGATGCTCGTCACCTTGCCGCCGGACTACCGACCTTCGGATGACGAAGAGTTCATGAATCCCCGGCAGCAGGCCTACTTCCGGCAGAAGCTGCTGCAATGGAGGAAGGACTTGCTGCGCGAAGCCGAGGACACGCTGGCCAGCCTTTCGGCCGGCGGCATCTCAGAAGCCGACCTGACGGACCGCGCGAGCGTGGAAACCGACCGGGCGCTGGAACTCCGCACCCGTGACCGCGCCCGCAAGCTGGTCTCCAAGATAGACCAGGCGCTGGAGCGGCTCGGCAACGGCACCTACGGCTACTGCGAGGAGACGGGCGAGCCGATCGGCCTCCGCCGGCTGGAAGCGCGCCCCATCGCCACCCTGTCCATCGAGGCGCAAGAGCGCCACGAGCGGATGGAACGCGTCCACCGCGACGACTGAGGTTCCGGGGCGGAAACGGCTACGCTCGCCCCGCCAACGCCCGGCCCGCGCCTTTTGTCCGGAAAGCCCGCGGGACACCGGATAAGCGACCGTGCCGCCGGTCAAGCGGCGTTTGGCTGCCATGGGCGTCGATCCCCGAGGACGGGTTGGGGGCGGTCAGCGGCTTGCGGGCGGTGGCCGCCAGGGCGGCGGGCCTGGGCTTGCCGTCGGCGACCCGCCTGCCTGTCGCGGAAGACCTTGAGGTCGGGGTTGCGGCGGGCGCCCGGGCTCACCGGCGGGCCCGCTCGCCGCAGGAACAAGCGGCCATGCCCGCCGGCCACCGCGACCAGGGCCTTGGCTGCCCCGACCCCGGTAACAGCAGAGGCGCAAGGAATAAAGCAGCGGCGCGAAGCAGCCGGCCGGCCGCGTCCGAACCTACAAGGCCGGCTCCGGCCAGAACCACCAAACCAGCGCCGCCGCGACCGCCGCCCAGATGGCCACGATGAGCGCGGCGCCCGCGCGGCTGACCGGCCTCGCCTGGGCCGCGGCCGCGGTGGCCCTGTGCTCCGCCATCACCTCCGGCGGCACCAAGCGGATCGCCAGCAGGATCGCCGGCGGCAGCAGGATCACCTCGTCGAGGTAGCCGAGTACGGGGATGAAATCCGGGATCAGGTCGATGGGCGACAGCGCGTAGGCCGCGACCGCCAGCGCGAAGGCCCGCGCGTACCAAGGCGTCCGCGGGTCGCGGGCGGCGAGCCAAAGGGCATGGACGTCGCGCCGGGCCGCCCGTGCCCAATCCTTGATGCGCCGCCACACCGCCGGATCACCCCGCGGCCAGCTCTGGGATGACCCAGAGCGGCTTTTCGCCCCGCGCCACGCGCTGGCAGTTGTCGAAGGCGTTGCGGAAGCGCGCCGCTTGGTTGTCCCAGGTCGGCCCCGCGAAGTGCGGCGTCAGCACCACGTTGGGCAGGGAGAACAGCGGGTCGTCGGCCGGCGGCGGCTCCTCCTCGAACACGTCGAGCCCGGCGCCGGCGATCCGGCCGTCCGACAGCGCGGCGACGAGCGCCGCCTCATCCACCACCGGCCCGCGGCAGGTGTTGATGAGGTACGCGGTGGGCTTCATCAACGCCAAGTCCCCGGCGCCGATCATGCGGCGCGAGGCCGGCGTCAGCGGCACGTGGAGGGAGACGATGTCGGAGGCTCGCAGGACCTCGTTCAGCAACCGGAAGCGCACGCCCAACGCGTCCTCGGCGTCCTCCGACAGCCGCCGGAGGTCGTAGTACAGCACCGCCATCCCGAACGCCGCCGCCAGCCGCGCCACCTTCTTCCCGATGGCGCCCAACCCCACGATGCCGAGCGTCTTGCCCCGCAACTCGTAGAGCTTGGTCCCGGCCAGGTCGTTCCCGCGCCAGCGCCCGGCGGCGACGCTCTGGTGCTGCCACACCAGCCGGCGCGACACCGCCAGCATGAGCATCACCGCGTGCTCCGCGACCGCGGTGGAGTTGGCGCCGCCGTTGTTGCAGATCGGCACGCCCGCGCGCCGCGCCGCCTCGATGTCGCAGCGGTCGTAACCGGCGGACAGGAGCTGGTAGAGCTTGAGGTTCGGCGCCGCCCGGTACGCCGCGTCGTCCACCGCCGGGTCGCCGAAGCCCACCAGGCAATCCGCCCCGGCGAGCGCGGACAGGAACTCCGGCGTGCCGGCCTTGGCCAGGGCCAGCTCGCACCCGGCCGGCACCATCCCCAGCGCGACCTCCTCCGCGCTGAGCGCGCTCCTCATCACCACGATGCGGGCCGTCGCCGCCATGTCGTCCTGGTCCTCCCCGGTGCCGCCGGGGCGGAGCATAGGCCGACCGTGCCGCCGGTCGTCAAAAGGCCCGGCTCAGGCCCCCGAAGAAGCCGCGCCGCGCCCCGAATTGCGGCGCGCCGACGCCGATGCCGGTGCCGTCCCGCAACCGGTACTCGCGGTCGAAGAGGTTCAGGATGTCGAAGCGCAAGGTCCAGGTACCGCCGTCGGGCAGCACCAGGTCCTGCTGCACGCCGACGTTGAAGGTCGCGTAGGGCGTCACCTTCTCGGAGTTGGCGAAGCCCCGGCGGAGGCCGCTGCCGTAGAGCATGGAGCCCGAGAGCCGCCCGCCCTCCCAGGCGCGCCACACCGCGCCGGCGCTGCCGGTGACGAGCTGGTCGTGGTCCGTGCGGACGTACTTGCCCCGGATGTACTCCAGCTCCTCCGGCTCGAAACTGTACTGCGCCGAGCGGATGTCCTTCCCGACCGAGCGGCTGAGCGCGAGGTTGGCGTAGAGCAGCACCGGGTCCGTCCGGTAGGTCGTGGAGAACTCGACGCCGTAGACGTGGCCCTTGCGGTAGTTGATCGGCGTGAAGATCAGCGCGCCGCCGAACTGGCCGAAGTCGAGCAGGTCGCGCACGTTCTTGTAGTAGGCGTCCACGCCCACGGTCCAGGCCGGGGTGATCCGCTGCGTCACGCCCACGTCGAAGCGGTGCGCCCGCTCCGGCTTCGGCAGGCCGCTCTCCAGGGTGAAGGGCTCGTTGGTGGTGCCGACGAAGCGCTCCAGCACCGGGGTCGCGATCAGCTCCTGTTGCGCCGGGGTGAAGGTGCGCGCGTAGCCGGCGTGGAACGTCGTGGCGTCGGTCGGGCGCCACACGGCGTTGACCCGCGGCGAGACTTGTCCGTCGTTGGTGTACTGCTCGATCCGGTCGGCGCGCACGCCGAAGTTGACGGTGAAGCTGTCCGTCACCCGCCACTCGTCTTGCACGTAGAAGCCGTACTGGTAGCCCGTTCGGCCCTGCCGGTCGTCGAGGACGAAGGGCGGGTCCAGCGCCTCCCCGTCCTCGTCCACGCCGAACAGCCCCGTCTGCGCGCGGAAGCGGCTCCGCTCCGCGGAGACCAGGAAGCCGGCGCGCAAGGTGTGGGCGCGGGCGATCCGCCACGCCGCGTCCGTCTGCAAGCCACCGGCGAAGGAACCCCGCAGCACGTCGGAGGCGACGCCGTTGAACGCCAGCTCGTTCACCAGGTCGGGCACGTAGTGGATGGAGCTGTAGCGCACGAAGGGCGCGATCTGCACGTCGACGTCGGCGTTGATGGACTTCTGGAGCGCCACGGTGCCGTACCAGGTGCGCTCCCACTGCCGGCTGCGGAGGTTGGCGCTCTCGAACTCGGACTGGCCGAAGGTGGTGAAGGCGGACTGGACGCCGCCGGGGGCGGGGATCTGGAAGCGGTTCAGCGCCGTCCCCGCCACGACCGAGAGCCGCGTCGTCGGGTCGAGCTGCCGCGCGGCGTAGATCAGGCCCCGCAACTGCTCGGTCTCGTTGTTGGGGACGGTCCGGGCCGAGGTCGGGTTCTCCAGCCCCCGGTCGCTCCGGAGCCAGGTGCCGGTGGCGAAGAGGTCCCAGCCGCCCACCACGCCGGCGTAGGAGGCGAAGGGCTGGATGGTGCCGAAGCTGCCGCCGTAGATCCCGACCGCGCCGCCCGGGTCGAGCGCGCCGGTGCGCGTTTCCAGGTTGATCACGGCGTTGGTGCGGAAGCCGAACTGCGCCGGCAAGGCGCCGGTCAGCACGGACACGCTGCGGAGCGAGCGCGAGTCGAACACCTGCCCGAAGCCTTGCAGCCCTTCGGGGAGCTGCACGCCGTTGATGCGGTATTGCAGGTTGCGGTGCTCGCCGCGGACGTGGATGTCGCCGAAGCTGTCCTGAGCCACGCCGGGCGTTTGCAGCAGGATCTGGTTCAACGGCTGGTTCGCCCCGCCCGGCAGCGCCTCGATGGTGGAGCGGTCCACCTGGTACTCGCGCGCGCCGAACCGGGCGAGGATGCCCTGCCGCGCCGCCTCCGCCCGCCGCGCCTGCACGACGACCTCCGGCAAGGTCGCCTCCGGCACCGCCGGGACGGGTGCGTCGCCGCCGGGGCCGAGGCGGCGCTCCGCGGCGGAGCCCGGCGCGGTGGCGGTTTGCGCGTCCGCCGGCCAACACGTCAACAAGGCCGGCAAAGCGGCGAGCACGGACACAGCGGGGGCGGGACAAGCGCGTTTCATGTTTGAACGTTATAACATAACAAACACGCCGTCGAGACGCCGCGTCGGCCCCGGCTCAGAGGGCGAACAAACGCCCCCAGCGCCTCGCCATCGGCGTGGGATCGCCGCCTGCCGCGCGCACGGCGCCCCAGAGCGCCACCGCGACGCTGTCCAGAACCGGCAGGCCGAGTTCCGCTTCCAACTCCGGCGCGACGCGCCCGCCGCGGAAGTTGGTGCAGTGGACCACAACGGCGTCCGGCCGCGCCGCCGCGACCTCGCGGACCATGCGGCACACCGCCTCCTCGCCGTGTTCCGCGAAGGAGAAGTTGCCGGGGTCGCCCAGGTGGCGTTCGGCGGCGCATCCCAGGCCCGCTTCGGCCCAACGCTGGAGGATCGCCGCCTGCACCTCGCCGAGGTAGGGCGTCACCAGCCCGCAGCGCCGCGCGCCGAGGCGGCCGAGCGCGTCCATCAGGGCGAGCGTCGCCGTGGTGGCGGGGACACCGGTCCGCGCCGTGACGGCCGCGCAGAGCGCCCGGTCCACCTCCAGGCCGAGCCAGGCGCCCGAGGTGCCGTTCCAGCAGATCGCGTCCACCCGCGCGTCGGCCAGCAATTCCGCCGCCGCCACGACCGGCGCCGCGTCGAACTGCCCGCGCGAGCCGGCGCCGAGGTTTATCGCCACCACCCGGAAGCGGGAGAAGTGCGCGCTGGCGCCCGGCAGGTCGGCCAGCATCGCCGCCGTCAGCGGCTCCAGCACGGTGTTGGAGGACGGGGTCAGCATGCCGAGGCGCATGGGCCACACCCTGGCGACGGCGGCGCGGCGCGGTCAATCCCGCCGCGCCCCGGCGCGTTGCCGCCGCCGCGCGCCGGCCGCATCTTGCGTCCTTGAAGGAGACCACCGCCCATGGCCGCAGTGCCCGATGTCACCGCCCGGCAGGCCTGGGAGGCGTTGCGCGAGGACCCCAAGGCGGCGCTGGTGGACGTGCGCACCGACGCCGAATGGAACTTCGTCGGCCTGCCCGACCTCTCGGCCGCCGGCAAGCAGCCGGTGCTCATCCCCTGGCAGTTCTACCCGTCCATGCAGGTGAACGGCGCCTTCGCCGAGCACCTGCGCAAGGCCGGGCTGACGCCGCTGCACAAGCTCTACTTCATCTGCCGTTCCGGCGCCCGCAGCCTGGCGGCGTGCCAAGCGGCGCAGGTGTCCGGCTTCCCGCACGCCTTCAACCTGGGCGACGGCTTCGAAGGCCCGGTGGACGCCGAAGGCCACCGCGGCACGGTGGCCGGCTGGAAGGCCGAGGGCCTGCCGTGGCGCCAACGCTGAGGGAGGAGAAGATGGCCGACGCGACGACCCCGCTGCCGCTGCGGAGCGAGTTCCTGTTCCGCATGTCGCTCTCCACCGGCGCGCCACAGACCGTGGGCACGGCGCGGAACGGAGAACTCCGCATCGTCCCCGTCACCGGCGGGACGGTGGAAGGGCCGAAGCTGCGCGGCGAGGTGCTGCCCGGCACCGCCGCCGACTGGCTCCGCGTGGACCCGGACGGCACCGCGCATATGGACGTGCGGCTGACGGTGCGGACGGGGGAGGGGCACCACGTCTACGTCCACTACACCGGCATCCGCGCTGGCCCGTCCGACGCGCTGGCGCGGCTGGGCAGGGGCGAGACGGTGCCGCCGGAGGATTATTACTTCCGCACCGCCGTGCGCTTCGAAACGGGCGCGGCGGAGCTGGACTGGATGAACAAGGTGATCGCGGTCGGCGTGGGTCAGCGGCCGCCTTCGGGACCGGTTTATGACGTGTACTCGGTGCGTTAGGGGATTGGTGGCATGAAACCTAATGCTCTCCCCCTCTCCTTACGGATGGCCGCGAGGCGGGAACTGACGCAGAGGAGGGCGCGGCCACTATAATGGCGCGACAGAAGCGCATGACGGCGGATGCTGCGGTCCTGCTACTGGCGGCTTCCGACTTGGAATACTTTGTTTAGAAAACGATTGGCTTCTTTGGGGGCGTAGGGAGGGCGGTTGCGGCACTCGGCGTGACCGGCGCTGCCGCATGGAGTTGGGGCAAGAACGGCCTGCCGGTCGAGGCAGCAGTCACGATCGCGGAGAAGACAAACATCCCTACGAGGCTGCGCTGAAGTGGGCGCGGCCACGGGAGAGCCTGTCCGTTGAAGCGGCCGTCAGACTCGCCGAAAAGATGGGCCTCACGTACGAAACGACGTTGAAGTGGGCAGAGCGCAAGTACGGCACCGGCCGGACGCGCCGACCGCGCACCGGCGCAAAGAAGCCGCGGCAGGGCGGGAAAGTGCCGTGAAGCCCGGTGCGCCTCCCGCGCAGGAAGTAACCGAACTCGGCAACGACCCGGGCAATGCTGCCCGCCGCGTC
>NZ_BAAAFZ010000034.1:20605-50405 GCF_039523795.1 Craurococcus roseus
CCGGGCCATCGGCCAAAGTGAAGCCAGCTAGACCCGTCTCAGCCTGACTGTGGCTAGGCTGAGACAGGCTTAAGGTCTGTTGGCCCTTGGGTCCTGGGACCTAGGCGCCCGGCAGCCTGCCGGCGTCGCGACGGGCTTCGTAGGCCTTGGCGTGGATGTAGGCCGCCTCGTGCAGCTCGTCCGGCACGCCGGCGCGGCGCGCCGCCTCGAGCAGGAAGCCGAGCACGTGGTCGGCCTCGATCCGCCGGCCGGCTTCGAGGTCGCGTGACATCGAGGAGGTGGCGTGAGGGGTTCCGCGGAGGTAGGGGAGGTAGAGCCCCTCCACGACCTCCGCCCGCGCGGGGTGGCCGTGCGCGGCCGCGATCGCGGCGTTGCGGCGGAGCAGGCGCTCGATCCAGGCGGCGCCGCCCGACGCGGCGGCGACCTCGCCGAGGTTTCCGCGCATCAGCACGGTCGCGGTCGCGACGGTGCCGAAGATCACCAGCTTCTCCCACATCCTCCGCAACGCATCGGGCGCCGCCTCGGCCTGCACGACGGTTCCGGCGAAGGCCGCCTGGAAGGCGAGCACGCGCGGGCTCATCCGCCCGTCGAGTTCGCCGAACTCGATCAACTGCGGCGGGGCGAACTGCCGTACCGTGCCTTCAGGCGTCAGCAAGGTGGCGACCTTGGTCAGCCCGCCGAGCACGCGCCCCGGCCCGAACGCTGCCTCGAGCCGCTCGAGGTGGGAGATGCCGTTCAGCAGCGGCAACACCGCCGTTCCCTCGCCCACCGCGGGATGGAGCGCCTCGATCGCGTCATCCAGATCGTAGGCCTTGCAGGTCAGCAGCACCATGTCCCAGCCCCGGCCGGCCTCGCCGGCGAGAAGCGCCCGCACGGGACGGTGCCGGAAGTCGCCGGCTGGACTCTCGATCACGAGCCCGTCGCGGTCGAGCTGGGCCTTGCGGCCGGGCCGCACGAGGAAGGCGACCTCCTCGGCCACGCCCGCCTCGAGCAATCGCCCGCCGAAGTAGCCGCCGATCGCGCCGGCGCCGAGGACCAGGACACGCATCGCCACCTCCCGCGCCCTCCGGTCGCCGGCAGCACTTCGGGGAGGTGCGTTGCCGCACGCTGCGCCGGGGCCTGACGATCCTGCCTCAGGTCCGATCCCAGGGGACAGTGAGATCGGTGGCGGTCGCCTGGTTTTCCGGCGCGGGAACAGTCCGGGACCGCCTCAACCGGCCCCTCACGCCCTGCGTGTTTCCACTCGGCGCGATCACGGCCTAAACCGCCGGCTAGGCGGAGGAAAAGCCGTCTGGACCGGAGCAGACCCGATGTCAGCTTCCCAGGGCCGGCAGGGCATCTCTGGTGCGACTTCAAGTCGCGTCTGCATTCGGCGCTCTGCCACTCACCCTCGCCCCGCCAACTGCCGGTTCTCCAGCCGGCTCAGCACCCGCACCACCGGCCACAGCAGCACGAAGTAGGCCACCGCCGCCGCCACGATCGGCGTGGCGTTGAAGGTCACGCTCTGCGCCTGCCGCGCCTGGAACAGCAGCTCCGGCAGCGCCACCACGGAGGCGATGGAGGTGAGCTTCACCACCTCCAGCGTGTTGGAGATCAGGTCCGGCAGCACGTTCCGCGCCGCCTGCGGCAAGACCACGTAGGCCATGGTTTGCCCGCGCGAGAGGCCGGTGGAGCGCGCCGCCTCCGTCTGCCCCGCCGGCACGCTCTCGATGCCGGCGCGCAGGATCTCGCCGTAGTAGGCGCCGGTGTTGAGGAAGAAGCCGATCGCCACCGCCCCCCAGGGCGAGACCTCCAGCCCGGCGAAGGGCAGCCCCGCGTAGACGAACACCAGCAGCACCAGCGGCGGCAGGGAGCGGAACACGTCTACCCAGGCCATCAGCGGCCAGCGCACCCACGGGCTCCGGACGGTGGAGAGCAGCGCCAGCAGCACGCCGCCCGCGAGGCCGAGCGGCACTACCATGGCCGAGAGCAACAGCGTTTGGACGAGGCCCGACAGCAGGATCGGCCAGGCCTGCCGCAGGATGTCGAGCGAGAAGAAGGCGAGGGTGAAGTCTTCCCATGTCATCCGCGCGTCACCGCTTCCACGCGAAGCGCGTCTCGATCCAGCGGCCGAGCACCACCACCGGCAGGAACAGCACGAGGTAGGCCAGCGCGCCGAGCGTCAGCGGCGTCGGGTTGAAGGCGAAGGAGACGCCCGCCTGCGCCGCGCCCAGGATCTCCGGCACCGCCACCACGGAGGCCAGCGCCGTGTTCTTGGTGATGGCGATGGTGCGGTTGGTCAGCGGCGGCACGGTCATCCGCAGCGCCTGCGGCAGCACCACCGAACGCAGGGTCTGCCCGAAGCCGAGCCCGGTGGAGCGCGCCGCCTCCCACTGCCCCTTCGGCACGGCGGTGATGCCGGCCCAGAAGATCTCCTCCGTGAAGGCCATCAGCACCAGCGACAGCGCCAGCCACGCCGAGGCGAAGCCCGACAGCGACAGCCCCGCCGCCGGCAGGCCGAAGAAGAGCAGGGCGATCACCACCAGCGGCGGCAAGGCGCGGAACAGGTCCACGACGAAGACGATGAGCCAGTTCACCGGCCGCACGCCGAGGCTGCGCAACAGCGCCAGCGCCAACCCGGCCGCCAAGCCGGTGGCGACGATGCACAGCGCCAGCGCCACCGTCAGCCCGAAGCCCTCGACGATCTTCGGCAGGTACTCGGCCGCGACGCGCGCGTTGAGGAAGCTCTCGGCGAAGCGGTCCCAGCCGGTCACGCGCCCCGCCGCCTCAATGCCGGTCGATCTGGCGGATGAAGGCGCGCGTCCGCTCCTCGCGCGGGGCGCCGAACACCGCCTCCGGCGGCCCTTCCTCCACCACCAGCCCGTGGTCCATGAACACCACGCGGTCGGCGGCGGCGCGGGCGAAGCCCATCTCGTGGCTCACCACCACCATCGTCATGCCGCTCTCGCGCAGCTCCCGCATCACCTGGAGCACGCCGCCCACCAGCTCCGGGTCGAGGGCGCTGGTCGGCTCGTCGAACAGCATGACGCGCGGCTCCAGCGCGATGGCGCGGGCGATGGCGACGCGCTGCTGCTGCCCGCCCGAGAGCTGGCCCGGGTAGTGCCCGGCGCGGTCCGCCAAGTGGACCCGGTCCAGCGCCGCCCGCGCCCGCGCTCCGGCCTCGCCGCGCGGCAACCCCAGGACCTTCCGCAAGGCGAGCGCCACGTTTCCGAGCGCCGTCATGTGCGGGTAGAGGTTGAAGGACTGGAACACCATGCCGATGCGCTGGCGCGCCCGGTTGATGTCCGTCTTGCGGTCGAGCATGTCGATGCCGTCCACCTCGATCCGGCCGCCGCTCGGCTCCTCCAAGCGGTTCAGGCAGCGCAGCAGGGTGGACTTGCCGGAGCCCGAAGGGCCGATCACGAAGACCAGCTCCCGCTCCGCCACCTCCAGGTCCACCCCGCGCAGGACATGCAGCGGGCCGAAGTGCTTGTGGATGCCGTGCGCGCGGACGATCGGCTTGCCGGCGGCGGCTGCCATCAGCCGCAGCGCGGCTCGTGCGGCGTCGCGTCGTAGCCCGGGTTCCCCGGTGGGCCGTAGCCGGGGAAGACGACCCGTTCGGCGTCCTCCTCCTTGGGCGCGGCGCCGAACCAGCGCTCCGACAGGCGGGCGACCGTGCCGTCCTTCTTCATGCACTCGATCACCTCCTCCACCTGGTTGCGGAGCGCGCCGCTGTCCTGGCGGAAGGGCGTGGCCCAGTGCATGCGGGTGCCGGGCAGCACCCAGTCGGCCACGAATTGCGGCGTCCGGCTGGCGCTGTACTTCACCACCGTGTTGCCGGAGAGGTTCGCCTGCGCCCGGCCTTGCAGCACCGCCTGCACCGCGTCCGCCTGGCTGTCGAAGGCCATCAGCTTGAGGTCCAGCCGCTCGGCGTTGCGGGTCACCCACTGCTCGTAAGGCGTGCCCTTGTTCACGCTGATGGTTCTGCCGCGAAGGTCCTCCTCGGACTTGATGGGCGGCGAGCCGCGGCGGATGCCGAATTGCAGCTCGGTCCAGAGGTAGCCCTCGGTGAACAGAAGGTTCGCCGCGCGCTCCGGGGTCACGGTGGTGGGCGCGCAGAGGAAGTCGTAGCGCCCGGCGTTCAGCGCCGGGATCAGGCCGGAGAAGCTGGCGGAGTCGATGGTGATCGCCCGCCCCATCCGCTTCGCCACCTCCTGGAAGAGGTCGATCTGGAAGCCCTGCACGCCGCCCTCCAGCTTGGGGAAGGCGTGGGGGGCGAAGGTGCCGTCCACCGCGCAGCGCAGCGGCGGCTGGTTGGCCGAACCGGTCGGCGCCTGCGCCCGGGCGGCCGGGCCGAGGCCCTGGACGGCGGTGAACAGGCACAGGGCCACGGGCAGGAAGAGCTTCATGGGCGGGCCTTCTCCGGGTGCGGTCCGGCCCGGACGATCAACGATCCCCGCCGGTGGCGCAACCGGCCTGGGGCTGGTCGAACGGCCCTCCCGGCCGGCGATTGCACGGCTTGGTTGCGGGAACCGGCGCATTTGCCATGAAATCGCCCCAAGCTCGGCCACAACCCGCCGCGACCGGGGGATTACATGGTCGTCACCCACCCGGGCGGTCCGGGCGGCGAAACACCAAGCCGGGATCACAATCACCATGCAACGCATTGCATGCACGATGATCGGGGGCGCCCTCTTCGTCGTCTGCTGCCTCGTCGCGCTGCTGCTGAGCGACGCGCTGTCGCCCGGGCGCCTGCCGCCGATGCTCGCCTTCTACGCCGCTTGCGGCGCGGGCGTCTCCTTGATCCTGGGCTTGGTGATGCTGGAGCGGCGCGGCGTCCCGCACGGCTTCGCCGCCCTCGAAGGACGCTAGGCCTTTTCCGGGTACAACCCGAGCAGCGCCGCTTCGCTCGCACCGCACCGGCCCCGCTCCGTGACGAGGCCCGACACGAGCCGCGCCGGCGTCACGTCGAAGGACGGGTTCGCGGCCGGGCTCCCTTCGGCCGCGACCCGCACCGTCTCCAGCCGCCCGTCGGCGGTGCGGCCCGTAAGCTCCGTCACCTCCTCGGCGGCCCGTTCCTCGATCGGGATGCCGGCCACTCCGTCCGCCACGCCCGCGTCGAAGGTCGAGTGCGGCATCGCCACCCAGAAGGGCACGCCGTTGTCGCGGGCGGCCAGCGCCTTGAGGTAGGTGCCGATCTTGTTCGCCACGTCGCCGTTCCGCGCCACGCGGTCGGTGCCGACGATGCAGATGTCGACTAGCCCGCGCTGCATCAGGTGCCCGCCGGCGTTGTCCGCGACCACCGTGTGCGGCACCCCGTGCCTGCCGAGTTCCCAGGCCGTCAGCGCCGCGCCCTGGTTCCGCGGCCGCGTCTCGTCCACCCAGACATGGACCGGCAGCCCGGCGTCGTGCGCCTGGTAGATGGGGGAGAGAGCGGTGCCCCAGTCCACCGTCGCCAACCAGCCGGCGTTGCAGTGGGTGAGGACGTTGACGGCCTCGCCCGCCGGCTTCGCCCGGGCGATTTCCTGCAACAGCGGCAGCCCGTGCGCGCCGAGTCGCCGGCAGGTCTCGGCGTCGTCGTCGGCCATGGCCGCCGCTTCGGCGTAAGCGGCGGCCACGCGCTCGGACGGCGGCAGGTTGTGCAGCGCCGCCCGCATCCGGCCCAGCGCCCAGGCGAGGTTCACCGCGGTCGGACGCGTCTGCCCAAGCCGCTCCACGCAAGCGTCGAGGTTCGCGGTGGACGGGTCGCGCCGCAGCGCCAATGCCACGCCGTAGGCGGCCACCGCGCCGATCAGCGGCGCCCCGCGCACCTGCATGGCGCGTATGGCGTGCGCCACCGCCGCGTCGTCCTCCAGGCGCAGCACCTCCAACGCCCACGGCAGCTTCGTCTGGTCGAAGATGCGGACGGCCCAGCCGTCCTCGTCCACCCAGACGCTGCGGTAGTGCTTGCCGTTTATCCTCATGATGCCCCGTCGCTTCCTCGTCCGCCCTCCTCCAGCACGGATAGCACGACCGAGCAAAGCGCCAGGAAGACGAGGCCGGCGTTCGCGGCGTGGGACCATTCCCATTGCGACCGCAGCGCCTCCCAATCGGGCGGCGCCCGTGTCCAGTTCTCGGTGGCCAAGTTGGCCGGGTAGGTCCAAGCGAAGAAGACGGCCAGACTCAGCGCGACGAGCAGGCCGGCCGCCAGCGCCAAACGCGCCGGGCCGCGCCGCCGCCTCCGCCAGAAGGCCGCCGCCAGCCCGAGGTTCGCCGCCATCGCCCCGATCCACACGAAGCCGAACAGCGCCCATCCGCGGTAGAGCGCTTGGACGGCGAAATAGGGGTCCCGCGGCAGCCCTGCCTTGTTCGGCAACTCGAAAAGGTGCGCGCCGGCAGGCACGAGGGCGAGCGCGGTCGACAGCACGGCCAACGCCTGGAGGAGTCTGAAGGGCACGGCGCAGCTCCGGACCGCCGGAGACGGTCAGTCCGGACCGGGGCCGCCCGCCGCGACGGCCTCGATCTCCACCAGCCAGCGCTCGTCGAAGATGCCGGCCACCACGACCGTCATGGCTATCCTGCGGTCGCCCAACACCGCGCGCCGAACCTCCCGTCTGGTCACGCCGTCGGTGCGGTCGGCGAGGAACACGGTCGCCTTCACCAGGTTGTCGAGGGTCATGCCGGCTGCGCGGAGCTGCGCCTCGACGTTGGCCCAAGCTTGCCGGCACTGCGCGGCGAAGCCTTCGGGCAGGCTGCCGTCGGCGCGTTCGGGCGTTTGCCCGCTCACGAACAGCAGGCGCTGCGCGCCCGAGACCTCCAGGGCCTGCGCGTAGGCGCGACCGGGCGGGATGGCGGGCGCGTCGGCGGCGTCGATCGGGCGAGTCTGCATGGGGAAGGGCGGCTCCGTCACATCCGCTGATGCAGGGCGCAGACCAGGGTGAAGAGGCGCCGCGCCGTCTCGAAATCCATCGCGATGCGGCCTTCCAGGCGTTCCATCAGCAGCTCCGCGCCTTCGTTGTGCAGGCCGCGCCGGCCCATGTCGATGGCCTGGATGCGCGCTTCCATCCCGCCTTCGGCCACGGCGCGCTCGTGGCTCTCGACGATCATGTGGTAGTCCTTGATCAACCGTCGGAAAGGCCCCAACGCCAACAGGATGGCGCGCAAAGGCGCGTCGCCGGCGTCTCGGATGTCGAAGGCCAGCCGCCCGTCGCGGATGCACAGGTGCAAGACGAACGGGCCGCCCTCCACGCCCTCCGGGTCGAAATTGTTCTCCATCAGCAGGTCGGCGACCGCTTGGCTGCGGTCGGCTTCCGCGTAGGCCGAGGGCAGGGGCGTGGCGTCCGGCAACTCGATGCGCGAAAGCCGGCGGGAGGACGCCGCGCCTGCCGCCCCGGTCGCCCCGGGAGCCAAGGTCGGATCAGCCACGCCTGTTTTCCTCGCGGGGAGCGCCCTCCGGCGCGTCCTCCCTCTCCAAGAACCCCATTCGGACCATGTAGCCCACCACGCCGCCTTTCGCGGGCCGCAGCAGCACCGTGCAGAGCACGGCGAAGAGCGGCAACCACACCGCCATGTGCAGCCACATGGGCGGTTGGTAATTCCGCTCGACCCAGAACACGACCGGCACCAGCAGGTGGCCGACGAGGAAGATGACGACGTAGGGCGGCGCGTCGTCCGCCCGCAATTGGCCGAGCGGCGCCTTGCACACGGCGCATTCCGGCACGACGCGGAGGAAGCCTTTGAACACCTTGCCTTCGCCGCAAACCGGGCAGCGGTTGCCGATGCCCCGGCCCACCGCGGTGAGCAGGGACGGCGGCGTGTAGGGCAGCGCGCCGGCCGCGCGATCCGGTTCCCATCTCATAAGGCGGTCTCCACCCTTGCGTCCGCTGCGTGACGCGGCACTGCCGGCCCCAGCCCGGATGCCATCGCCCGCGGCCGGATGATCTTTTTGCGCCGCAGCAATCGCCGGGATAGTGGTCCTGGCGGGCCTCCGCATCAAGCGCCCGACCCCCCGGCACCGTTCCCGGCCACCCGACCGCCGCCCGAGCCGCTTGCGGGGTCGGACCGTGTGCGTGATCTTCGCGACCATGCAGCGCCCCGCCCGCGTTTTGGTTATCAATCCGAACAATTCCACGTCCTGCACGGACGGCATAGCCGCCGCGCTCCGCCCTTTGGCGTCGGGAGCCGCGCGGTTCGATGTGGTGCGCTTGCCCGAAGGGCCGCCGGCCGTCGCGAGTTGGGCAGACTGGTTCGCGGTCGCCGAGCCGCTGCGTCGGCTGGTGGCGCGCGAGGAGGCGGCCGCTTACGTGATCGCCTGCGTGTCCGACCCCGGGCTGGACGCGGTCCGGGAGGCGACGCGGCGCCCCGTGCTGGGGATGCTCCGCTGCGCCATCGCTGCGGCGCTCGCCCGCGGGGCGGAGCGTTTCGGGATCATTGGCTTCGCCGACGCCAGCCTCCCCCGCCAGCGCCGCGTGCTCCAGGCGATGGGTGTGGAGGCTAGGCTGTCCGGGTGGGAGCCGCTGAACCTCCCCATGGAGACCCTGACCGATCCCGTCGCGCCCCGTGGGCGGATCGCCGCCGCGGCCCGTGCTCTCGCCGCGGGCGGGGCGGAAGCGGTCGTGCTCGGTTGCGCCGGCCTCGCGGGCCACACCGCCGCCGCGGAAAACGGGGCCGGAGTGCCGGTGGTCGAGCCCTGCCGCGCGGCAGGGGCGATGGCGTTGCTCGCCGCCCTGGACGATTCGTCGCGGGGCGCCGACGCCGCCTGACGCCGATGCGGCTACCTTTGCGGGTTCGGCCCCATGCCGGGCAGCCCGCCGGCCAGCCCCTCGGTCGAGAGGCGCCCGTTCTGCTCCGGCCGGCCGACATCGGGTTGCAGCGTCCGCCGCTGCGGCTCGAACTGCTGGACCTCCGGGCGGATCGGCCGGTCGTCGCCGCGGGCGTCTCGCGCCGCGTCGCGGAAGCGGTCCGCCCGCGTGTCCTGGTTCAAGCCACGCGACGCGCGCTCGGCGGGTGACTGCGTCGTGTCGCGCGCGCGGTCCGCCCGAAGGTCGCGGTTCTGGCTCCTCGGAGCGCGCTCGGCCCTGGCCCGGGGCGCGTCAAGGGCGCGGTCCGCCCGCAGTTCCCGGTTCGGGCTCCGGGGCGCGCGCTCGGCGGCGGGCGTTTGCGCCGCGGCCAAGCCGGTGAACAGGACCAACAGCCCGAATGCTCGCAACAGCATGGCACACCTCCGCGTCGGTCATTCAGCGCGGCGACATGCCTCCCGGTTTCCCGGCCGGCCCATCACTCGGCGGCGTCGCGGCGGCGCTCCCCGGGCGCCCAAACCGGCGGCGCCTCGCTGCCCGCCTGGGCGGTGATGCGGCCGTAGTGCTCCGGCCGGCGGTGGCGGGCGAAGTCGAAGATGGTCTCGCGGCCGAGCCGGCACATGTCCAGGTCGCAATCCGCCACGATCAGCTCGTCGTCCCAGCTCGTCGCCTGGGCCATGATCTCGCCCTGCGGATTGACGATGATGGAGTGTCCGAACAGCTCGTGCCCGTCTTCCGTGCCCGCCTTGGCGACAGAGGCGGCGAAGCAGGCGTTCTGGTAGCACCCGGCCTGCACCGACAGGTGGGAATGGAACACCCGCAGGTGGTGCGCCTCGAAGCCGCGCCCATCCATGTTCAGGCTCGGCGTGTTGTAGCCGAGCATGACCAGCTCGACTTGTTGCAAGCCCAGCACCCGCCACGCCTCCGGCCAGCGCCGGTCGTTGCAGATCAAGAGGCCGAGGTTCGCTTGCTGACCGCCCACGGGCGCGCGCACCACCGGGAAGCCGAGGTCGCCCACTTCGAAGAACCGCTTCTCCAGGTGCTGCACCGTCCGGAGCGGGTCGTACTCCGCGTGGCCGGGCAGGTGGACCTTGCGGTACTTCAGCACGACCTCGCCGGAGGGGTGGACATAGACCGCGGTGTTGAAGCGCCGCCCGTCCGGCGTCTTCTCGGCGTGGCCCAGGTGGAAGCCGAGGCCGAGGCGCTTCGCCGCCTCGAACAGCGGCGCCGTCGCCGGGGAGGGCAGGGCGGTCTCGAACCAGCGGTCGGCCGCCGTGACGTCCTCCTCGTACCAACGCGGGAAGAAGGTGGTGAGCGCCAGTTCGGGGAAGACCACGGCTTCCGCCCCGCGACGGTGCGCCCGCTCCATCAGGCGGACCATGCGGCCGACGGCTTCTTCCCGCGGCTCGGCTTTTTGGATGGGGCCGAGCTGCGCCGCGGCGAGCGTGAGGACCCGAGCCATCGGCGGCGCCCTATTCGTAGACCAGCGACAAGGTCTCGGCGACCAGCGCCGGCCGGTCGCTGCCCTCGACCTCCACCGTCGCTTCCGTCACCAGCCGGGAGCAGCCGTTCCCCATCGGCTCGATCGCCTTGAGCGTCAGGTGGCCGCGCACCCGCACGCCGGAGGGCACCGGCGCCGTGAAGCGCACCTTGTTGGAGCCGTAGTTCACCCCGCGCTTGCGGCTTTTGATGGAGTAGATGTTCGCGTTGAGGCGCGGCAGCAGCGACAGGGTGAGGTAGCCGTGCGCGATGGTGCGCCCGCCCGGCATCTCGCGCTTGGCCCGCTCCACGTCCACGTGGATCCATTGGTGGTCGCCCGTCGCCTCGGCGAAGCGGTCGATCATCGCCTGGTCCACCACCACCCACTCGCTGGAGCCGAGCGGCTTGCCGACGTGCGCCCGCAGCGCCTCCACGCTCTCCACCTCCATCACGCGCCGCCTCCCGTGGTTATCTGGCCGTCGAGGCGTCGCACATCGGCCCCGGCTTGACCAGCGGCGGGCCGGCGCCCGACCTTGCCCGCCCCACCGGGACGCCGAATGCCGCCCGACTTCCAGCCCGCGCCCGCCTCCCTGCCCGAAGGCCGCCGCGTCTACGCCATCGGCGACGTCCACGGCTGCGACGAACGCTTGGCGCGGCTGCACCGGCTGGTGGCCGAGGACCTCGCGGCGCGGCCGGCGGCGCGGCCGCTGCTGCTGCACCTCGGCGACTACGTGGACAAGGGGCCGGACAGCGCCGGCGTGGTGGCCCGCCTCGCCGCCGGCCCGCCGTTGCCGGGCGTGCCGACCGTGAACCTGATGGGCAACCACGAGCGCACCATGCTCGACGCCCTGGACGGCCAACCCGCCGCCGCCACCGACTGGCGGCACAGCGGCGGCGGCGAGGCGCTGGCGAGCTGGGGCATAGACCCGGCCTCGCCCGCCTCGGGCTGGGCCGAAAGGATACCGGCCGCGCACCTGGTCTTCGTGCGCGGCTTGGCGATGCACCACCGGCTCGGCGGCTACCTGTTCGTCCACGCCGGCCTCAAGCCCGGCCTGCCGCTCGACCGGCAATCGCCCGAAGACCTGCTGCGCATCCGCCGCGCCTTCCTGGACTCGGACGCGGATTTCGGCGCCGTGGTGGTGCACGGGCACACGCCCGTCCGGCACGGGCCGGAGGTCCGGCGCAACCGGATCAACGTCGACACCGGCGCCGTGTTCGGCCGGGAGCTGACCTGCGCGGTGCTGGAAGCGGACCGTGTCGGCTTCCTGTTCGCCTGATCCCGACACCCGGCCTCGGGCTTTAGCGGTTCGGTCATCCCTGGGCCGCAGGATGGCGCGGCAACACCGGAACCGCCCAGCCGCCCATGGCCGAGCCCGACGCACCGGCGGTCCGCCGCCTCCTGTCCTCGGCTTTCCTGCCGCCCCTGCTCCTGTGGGCGTTGTTCTGCGCCGCCCTCGGCGGCGGCGTCGCCCTCCACCTCCACCACGCGTCCGGCGCCGCGACTGAAGGGATCTACGAGCGCGCCGAGGCCGCCGCCGCGGTCGCGGAACACACGCTGCTCCGCGCCTTCGAGGCAGTGCAGAGCGTCCACGACCTGTTGCAACTCCGGCAAAACCTACTGGAGGCCGACGAGGCGCCCGGTGCCCACGCCATCCAGGCGCACATAGCGAACCTCGTCGGAAACGACCGCTTCGGCATCATACAAGCCGGTGTCGTCGACCGGAGAGGAGTGGGGGTTTGGGGCACGGCGAGCGGCATCGCCGCCCTGTCCCTCGCCGACCGCGAGCACTTCCGGGCGCATATGGCGGAAGGCGCCACAGCCGGGCTTTTCGTCAGCCAGCCCCTCCTCGGGCGCACCACAAACCGGTGGGGCATCCAAACCAGCCGGCCGGTGCGGGACCTGTGGGGCAGGGTCGTGGGCGTCGGCGTCGTTTCGCTGGACCCGGTGGCGCTGTCACGCGGCCTGGGTCGGGGGCTCAACGGCACGGCCCAGGCCACCATCGTGCGCCGCTTGGCGGACGGGGCGATGCTCGCCCGCAGCAGCGGCATCGAGGCCCGCCTTGGCGAGCCTGGCGTCCCCGACCACCCGGCCGTGGCGGCGGCGCGCCGGGCGCCGACCGGCCGGCTCGCCCACCGCGCCACCGGCGACGGGCGCGAAATCATCGGCGTCTACCGGGTGCCGGAGGGCCTGCCGCTGGTCGCCTCCGCCGCCTTCACCTTAGCGGAAGAACGGGCGGCGTTTCGACGCGCCGCCGCGGCGACGGCGGTGGCCGCGTTGGCGCTGATGGCGCTCGCCCTCCAGATCGCCCTGTCCTCGGCGCGCGGCCGGCGGCTCCGCCAGCTCTTGCAGACCGAGGCGGAGCGCGATCCCCTGACCGGATTGCTGAACCGCCGTGCGCTGCGGGCCCGCGCCGAGCGGCTGTTCGCCAAGTCCACGGCATCCGGCCGGCCGGTGGCGCTGCTGCTGCTCGACCTGGACCACTTCAAGTCCATCAACGACACGCACGGGCACGCGGCGGGCGACGCGGTGCTGCGGGGCGTGGCCGAGGTGCTGGTGCGCGAGATCCGCCGCGACGACCTGGCGTGCCGCTGGGGCGGCGAGGAGATGCTGGCGGTGCTGCGCGACTGCGACCTGCGCCGCGCCGAAGCGCTGGCCGCCGCGCTCAGGGCGGCGATCAAGGAGGCCTGTCCCGGAGACATCCCCGAACTGCGTGTGACGGCCTCGATCGGTGTGGCCGCCTTCCCGGAACACGGCGCCGGGTTGGACGAGTTGACCAAGCGGGCGGACGCGGCGCTCTACGCCGCCAAACGTTCCGGGCGCGACCGCGTGGTGTGCGCCCTGGCCGCGTGACCCACGCGCGGCTCGGCCGCCCCGCACCGGCCCCCCCATGCGGCAAGGGGAAGTTGTTATCGGGCGCGTTTGGGTGTTTGGTCATAAAAGAGGACGCGGGACGGTCGAGCAGCCCAGGGAAGCATGCTTTTTCATGTTTGAGTCCCGTCCATTGGGCCCCCGTTATCCCATCCTGTCTTCGGCGCTGCTGCCGCCCCTGCTGCTGTGGCTTCTGTTCTGCGCCGTCCTCGGCTCCGGCGTGGCGACCTACCTGCTCCGCGCCTCCGCCGAAGCGACCGAAAGCATCTACACCCGGGCGGAAGCGGTGGCCGCGATGGCGGAGCACACCCTCCTCCGCACCTTCGAGGCGGTTCAGGGGGTCCACGACCTCCTGCAACTCCGGCAAAGCCTCCTCGAAACCGACGAGGCGCCGGGCGCCTACGCCATCCAGAGCCACGTCGCCCGCCTCGCCGCAGGCGGGCGCTTCGGCATCACCCGGGTCAGCACCACCGACCGGGACGGCCGTGTGGTCTGGGCGACGGAACCGGGCGCCGTGGGGGCGCTGGTCGGCGACCGCGACCACATCCGGACGCACTTGGCGGGCACGGCGGCGGGCGTGGTCGTCAGCCCGACGATGCCCATCGGCCCCGACGGGCGCTGGGGCATCCAGGTGAGCCGCCCCGTCCGGGACGGTTGGGGCGCAGTGGTGGGGGTTGGCGTGGTGTCCCTCGATCCGCTGACCCTGTCCCGCGGCCTGGGCAAGGACGTGGCCGGCCCGTCCCAGGTCGCCGTCGTCCGCCGCCTGGGCGACGGCGCCCTGCTCGCCCGTAGCCGCGACATGGAACAGCGCTTCGGCGAGACCCCCGACCCGAACCACCCCAGCGTAGTGGCCGCGCGCGCCGCGCCGTCGGGCCGCCTCGGCTACCACGGCGTCCGGAGCAGGCGCGCCGTGATGGGCGCCTACCGCGTGCCCGAAGGTTTGCCCGTGGTCGCCACGGCCGCCTTTGGCCGGGACGAGGAGCGGGCCCAATTCCGCCAGCACGCGACCGCCTTCATCGCCGCGACGGGGGTGGCGATGCTCTTCGGCCTGCAGGTCGCCATGTCCTGGGCGCGGGGCCGGCGGCTCCGCGAGCGCCTCCAGGTGGAGGCGGCGCGCGACCCGTTGACCGGGCTGCTCAACCGCCGCTCCCTCCAGGCCCGGGCCGCCCGGATGCTCGCGGAAGCGCGTGGCAAGGGGCAGAAGGCGGCGCTGCTGCTGCTCGACCTGGACCACTTCAAGTCCATCAACGACACGCACGGGCACGCGGCGGGCGACGCGGTGCTGCGGGATGTGGCCGAGGTGCTGGTGCGCGAGATCCGCCGCGACGACCTGGCGTGCCGCTGGGGCGGCGAGGAGATGCTGGCGGTGTTGCGGAATTGCGACCTCCGCCACGCGGAGGAGCGCGCCGTGAAGCTGCGGGCCGAGATCGCCGCCGCGCGGCCCGGGGGCGTGCCGGGCCTCCACGTGACGGCCTCCATCGGCGTCGCAGCCTTCCCGGAGCACGGCGCCGGGTTGGAGGAACTCACCAAGCGGGCGGACGCGGCGCTCTACATCGCCAAGCGCTTCGGGCGCGACCGCGTGGTGTGCGCGCCGCCTGCCGCCGCTTGAAGGGCCCCGCCCCGGCCGTGGCCGCGAGCGTGGACAGGGCGGCCCCGCCGGTCGCAGGGTCCTCCGCGCGAACCCGGAACCGCCGCGACCGCCCACCGATGCTCGAACCACCGCTGCCCGCTCCGGTTGTCCCCGACCGCTGGACGCCCGCGCCCATGGTGCGCGCCGCCTGCTGGGCGCACGCCGCGGCGGCGATCGGTGCCGCGGCGCACCCGCCGGCTTGGGGGTGGGCGCTCGGCGCCGCCGCCGCCAGCCACGCTGCGATGGGCGTGGCGGGGCTGCTGCCGCGCAACCGCCTGCTCGGCCCCAACCTGTCGCGCCTGCCGGACGCCGCGCGCCGGCGCGGCGAGGTCGCGCTCACCTTCGACGACGGGCCGGACCCCGAGGTGACCCCCCGGGTGTTGGACCTGTTGGACGCGCACGGCGCCACGGCGTCTTTCTTCCTGATCGGCCGCCGCGCCGCCCGGCACGCGCCGCTGGCGCGCGAACTGGTCCGGCGCGGCCACAGCGCCGAGAACCACACCCAACGCCACCTCCGCGGCTTCGCCGCCCTGCCGTTCGGGGCGATGCGGCGCGAGATCGCCGCCGCGCAGGACGCGATCGCCGACGCAGCCGGCGGGGCGCCGCGCTTCTTCCGCCCGCCCGCCGGCATGCGCAGCCCCCTGCTGGACCCGAACCTGGCGGCGGCCGGTTTGCTCCACGCGTCCTGGACCCGCCGCGGCTACGACACGGTCCGCCGCGACCCGGACGCCGTGCTGCGCCGCCTGGGACGCGGCCTCGCCGCCGGGGACGTGCTGCTGCTGCACGACGGCAACGCCGCCCGCGCCCGGGGCAGCGGGGCGCCCGTGGCGCTGGAAGCGCTGCCGGAACTGCTCCGCCGGATCGCGGACGCGGGCCTCAGGGCCGTGTCGCTGCCGCGGGCGGTCCCGGTTGGGGAGACGGTCGCCGACGGCGGCGCCGGAGCAGGACGGGGAGCCGCAGCATCGCGCCGAGGACCAGCCGTGTGTGCATCCAGGTGAGCAAGGCGTTGTCCCGCACGTAGCGGAAGTGCGACACGCCGCCTTCGGCCGCGGACAGGTAGCGCACCGGCGCCGGCAGGTTCACCGCCCGCACGCCTTGCCAAGACAGGCGCACCGCGGCCTCCGGGTCGAAATCGAAGCGGCGCATCCAGCGCGTCCGCTCCATGACGGCCAGGAGCGGCGCGATCGGGTAGACGCGGAAGCCGCAGAGCGAGTCGCCGATCCCGGCCCAGCCGGTCTCCAGCCCCGCCCACCAATTGGACACGCGCCGCCCCCGCACCCGGACGGCCGGCGCCTCCGGCCCGAACACCGGCAGGCCGAGCACCATCGCGCCGGGGTCGGCGCGGGAGGCCGCCACGAAGGCCGGGATGCGATCGGCCGGGTGCTGCCCGTCCGCATCCATGGTGAGGGCGTGGGTGAAGCCGGCCGCGGTCGCTTCCCGCAACCCGTGCAGCACCGCCGCGCCCTTGCCGTGGTTCCGCGGCAGGGCGAGCACGCGCACCCCCGGGTCGTCGGCCGCCGTCGCGGCGCGGAGCGCTTCGCCCGAGCCGTCCGTGCTGCCGTCCACCACCGCCCACACGTCCGGCCAGTGCGCGCGGGCGGCGCGGACGGTCCGGACGAGCTGTGCGCCGCTGTTGAAGCTCGGAATCAGGACCAAGTGCCTCACGCCGCGGCGCTCCCCTCCTCCTCGACGCTGCCGGCGCGCAACTCGCGGCGGAAATACGCTTCCATCCCCGACACGAAAGCCTCCGGGTCGCGACCCATCGCAAAACGCTCCCCGAGGCGCACCCGGAACACCAACGGCAGGTCCGGCGGCCGGCGGAGCAGCGGCCAGCCCTTCCTCAGGTACATCGAATCGGCCTCGATCAGCACGGTCTGCACCGGCGCCCCGGCGGCCCGCGCCATCACCGCGAAGCCGCGGGTGAAGCGGTCGATCGGCGGCCGGGCGGTGCGGCTGCCCTCCGGGAACACCATGAGCTGCCGCCCTTCGCGCACCGCCTCGGCGGCGCGGCGGATCATCGGCAGCGGCGCGTCGTTCCGGACATAGCCCGCGAGCCGGACGCCGCCGCCCAGGAACGGGCTGTCCCACAGCGAGGCCTTGGTGATGCACACCACGCGCGGCAGGCGCGAGATCAGCAGCACGGCGTCCATCATGGTGGGGTGGTTGGACGCCACCACGAGGGAGCGCTCGTCCCGCAAGGCGTCGAGCGGCGACAGGTCCACCCTCAGCACCCCGAGCGCCCGCATCACCCAGAGCGCCCAGCGGAAGCCGGCGGAGATGCCCGATTGCCCCAGCGGCTCGCCGATCCGCCGCGGCAGGACGCGGTGGAGGAGCGAAGCGGGCAGGCTCCACAGGAGGCAACTCACCCCGAACACCGCCACCGCGGCGTAGAAGGCCGTCGTGTAGTAGAGCGACCCCGCGCGGCGCGGCGGCAGCGCGCTTTCGGCCTCGGCTCGGATCATGGCGTTTCGCCGGTTCACCACCCGTCCTGTTTAGCATCTCGCCGTTGCGTGGTGCGTGTTGTAGGCTGGATCGCAGGTTGAATGACAGTCCGCAAACGAGGCGTCGCAGGTGGTCGCAGGGTCGGGGGTGACGAAGGCGGCGGGGGCGGAGCCGCACCGCCCGTTGACGCGGTGGTACGGGGCGCCGGCCGAGCGGGCCGGTTTCGTGCGCGCCCTCTTCAACGGCACCGCCGCCGATTACGACCGCATCAACGGCGTGTTCTCGTTGGGCACCGGCGGCTGGTACCGGCGGCAGGCGCTGCGCCGCGCCGGCTTGGCCCCGGGCCAGCGGGTGCTGGACGTGGCGGTCGGCACCGGCTTGGTCGCGGCGGAGGCCGTGCGCGTGCTGGGCGACCCTGGCGCCGTCACCGGCCTCGACCTGAGCGAAGGGATGCTGGCCGAAGCGCGGCGGCGGCTGCCCGGCGGCGCCCGGCTCGTCCAGGCGCGGGCGGAGGCGCTGCCGGTCGCGGACGGGAGCGTGGACTTCCTCAGCATGGGCTACGCGCTGCGCCACGTGTCGGACCTCGGCGTGGCCTTCGCGGAATACCAGCGCGTGCTGCGCCCGGGCGGCCGGGTCCTGCTGCTGGAGATCGGACGGCCGGAGGGGCCGGCCGCCCGGACGCTGCTCAAGGCCTACCTCGGCCGCGTGGTGCCAGCGCTCTGCCGCTGGACCGCGCCGCGCCGCCGCGCCGGGCAGCTCATGGACTACTACTGGGACACCATCGAAGCTTGCGTGCCGGCCGACACCATCCTGCGCCACCTCCGCGGCGCCGGCTTCACCGAGGTCCGCTGCGACACCTCGCTCGGCGTGTTCAAGGCCTACTCCGGCCGCCGGCCGCCCGAAGCGACCTGATCCCCGCCGTGTCCGCAGCATCGCCGCCGCGGCCGGACGGCCGTGACGCCGCCGGCCGCGCCGAGTTGGCCGCCCTCGCCGCCGCCGTGTCCGCCCGCTACGCCGGCGCGTCCCGCTTCGCGCGGGGCTTCGTGGACGGCAAGCTCCGCCACGACCCGGCGACGCCCGCCCTGTTGCGCCTCGCGGCGCGCGAGCCCTTCGGCGCCGTGGTGGACCTCGGCTGCGGCCGCGGCCAGCTCGGCCTCGCGCTGCTGGCCGCCGGCTTGGCCGAGCACCTCACCGGCCTCGACCGCGACGCGGCCAAGCTCGCCGAAGCGAGGCGGGCGGCGGCGGGCCTGCCCGCGGACTTTACCGAAACGGACCTCGCGGCGCCCGATCCGGCCCTGCCCGGCTGCGACACCCTGCTGATGGTGGACGTGCTGTACCAACTGCCCGAAGCCGCGCAGCGCCCGCTGCTCGCCGCCGCCGCCCGCGCCGCGCGCCGCCGCGTGCTGGTGCGCGCCTTCGACCCCGACCGCGGCTGGCGCAGCGCCGCCGGTTACGCGGTGGAGGTGCTGGGCCGTGCGGTCCGGGGCAACGGCAACGCCATCCACCCGCTGCCGCTCGCCGGAGTGGCCGCGCCCTTGGAGGCCGCGGGCTTCGCGGTTTCCGTCTCGCCTTGTTGGGGGAACACGCCCTTGCCGAACGTCCTGCTGGTGGCGGAGCGCGCCGGGGCATGAGGTCCGCCGTCGCCGCGCTGACGACCGGCGCCCTTTGCCTGGCGCCGCTCCTCGCCGTCCCGGCCCCCGCCCGCGCCCAGCCGACGGTCGCCATCCCCGCGCTGCCCGCCGGCGGCGCCCAGGCGCCGGAGCGTCGGCCCCTGTTCGAGATCGGCGTGTTCGGCGGCGGCGGCTGGGTGCCGGACTACCCCGCGGCCGGGCAGAACCACTGGCGCGTCCTGCCGGCGCCCTACCTGATCTACCGGGGCGAGGTGCTGCGGAGCAGCGACCGCGGCGTGCGCGGCCGGCTCTTCCGGAACGGCGACCTCGAATTCAGCCTGAGCTTCAACGCCGCTTTCGGCGCCCGCTCGCGCGACAACCGCGCCCGCGAAGGCATGCCGGACATCGACTACCTCGGCGAGGTCGGGCCGGCCCTGCGCTACGTGGCGTGGCGCGGCGACGGCGGGCGGCGCCGGATCACCCTGGAACTGCCGGTGCGCGCCGTCTTCTCGACCGACCTGTCCGACATCGACTTCCGCGGCTTCACGGCGGCGCCCGAGGCGGCCTTCGAGCACGTCGGCCTGTTCCACCCGGCGGCGCGCACGCGCGTCAGCATCGGCCCCGTCTTCGCCTCCGGCCTCCTGTCGGACTACTTCTACAGGGTGGAGGACCGGTACGCCCGCCCCGGGCGGCCGGCCTACGACGCTTCGGGCGGCTACCTCGGCACGCGGCTGACCTTCTCCCACCGGCGCCCGCTGACGGAGCGCATCTCGGTCGGCGGCGGCGGCCGGGTCGAGAACTTCACCGGCGCCGCCAACGCCGACAGCCCGCTCTACAAGCGCGAGTGGAACCTCACGCTGTTCGCCGGCGTCTCCTTTTCGCTCTACCGGTCCGAGCGGACGGTGGACTCGGCGTCGGAGCCGTTCGACTGAGGGCGCGGCCGGCCTATTGGATCTCGCTCTCCGGCGGCGGCACCCGCACCTCGCGCTGCGTCTCGACGTGCTCCACGCCGGCCACCGACCGCAGCCGGTCGAGCCTGTCGGCGGCGATGGAGCCGGTGAGCACGCCGATCGCCGCTTCGCGCCCTTGCACCGTCATCCCGGACGCCTCGGCCGCCCGCGCCACCTCGTCGAACCGTCCGAGGTGCGAGTCGTCCACGCTGACCGATACCTTCACTTCGGCCATGAGCGGCCTCCTCCGAGCGCGTCCGCGCCCCGCAGCCTGCGCCTGGGACGCGGCGGGTTGAAGGGGGCGCCGCATCGACGCGGCGCCCCTCGCTCTCGCCCCGGTCAGGGCGCCTGGACGAGCCCCGCGCCCACGTCGCGCGCCGGCAGCTCCAGCCGGCGGGCCGATTGCACCAGGATGCTCATCAGCGCCCTGCCGCGCGCCTCGGGGTCGGCCTCGGCGTAGAGGGCGGCCACGCCGCTGACGTGCGGCGTCGCCATGCTGGTGCCGTTGATGGCCCGGTGCAGCAGCGGCCGCGGCCAGCTCGACCGCACCGCGACGCCCGGCCCGGCGATGTCCACCTGCCCGCCCTGCGGGTTCAATCCGCCGCAAGAGAAGGAAGCGACGTGGAAGCGCGAGTCGAGCGCCGCCACCGCCATGATGGACGGGCAGTTCGCCGGGTGTCCGACCGGGGCGATGGAGCCGGGCCGTTCGCTCTCGTTGCCCGCCGCGGCGATGATGACCGTGCCGGCGCGGAGCGCGCGCCGCGCCGCGGTCTCGAACACCCGCGAGTGCGTCTGGCCCGGCCCCACCGGCGCGCCGAGCGACATGGACACCACCGCGCATCCGTTGGCGATGGCCCACTGGATGCCGGCCAGGATGCCGGCGTCCGCGCCGCTGCCCGCGTTGGACAGCACCTTGCCGGCGAAGATCTCGGCGCGGCAGGCGACGCCGTAGCGCGGCAACGTGTTCGGCCGGTCGGAGCCGAGCGCGGTGCCGATGCAGTGCGTGCCGTGCCCGTGCCCGTCCTGCGCCTCCTCGCCCTGGATGAAGGAGCGCATGGACACGGCGCGGCCGACGAAGTCCGGGTGCCCGGCGTCGAAGCCGGTGTCGAGCACCGCCACGCGGACGCCCTTGCCGGTGAAGCGGGAGGCCGGCACGCCGATGGCTTGCAGCCCCCAGGTGACCTCGTCTTCCCGGAAGGACGGCGCGGCCTCCGCGGCGGCTTCCGCGTCCTCGCCGCCGGTCAGGCCCTCGTAGAGGTTCACCAGCGCGTCGCGGTAGCCGCGGATGTATTCGAGCTGGACCCCGCCGCGGGACAGCCCTGCCGGCGGCGACGGCGGCAGCAGCCGCGACGGCGCCACGCCGGGCAGCAGCGTTTCGCCGATGGCGTGGACGATGCGCTCGGGCTCGATGGCCATCACGCCGCTCTCGCCGGCGGCGGAAAGGGCGCCGACCTGGTCCGGCTGGGCGTCCACCACCGCGACGCCTAGGCCCTCGAACACGATGCCGCCGGCGGCGTCCAGGCTTTCGGGGGTGACGGCGGCGGCGGAAAAGTCGGCGGAGCTGGCGACCTTCAACCCCGCCACCTTGTTCAGCGTTTGCGCGCCCGAGGCTCCCTCGCGCAACAGGACCAGGAACCGCCCGGTCGTGCCGGGCGCCGGGCCGGGCGAACCGTCGCCGCCCCAGCCGCCGCCGCCCGGAGCGGAGCCAGCCGGTCCAGGCTTCCTTGCCTTCGGTGATGTCGCCACTGCCGCCTCCTTGGCATCGCGCGCGGGGCCTCCGCGCGGCTCGCGGGCATTCCCCGCTCGGGGCCGGGGGTGGCGCCGCGGCAGGCGCGCGGGAGCGCCGCCCGTCCCGGTTCTGCTCCCGGCTCCGGAATGCTAAGTCGCCGGAAGCCGGCGCGATGTGTCGAAGATCACAGGGCGGGACTCCGCCCGGCGGCGCGTCAGCCCGCCCGCGCGTCGAACCGGAACCCGTCGCCCCACCGCCCGATGTGTCCCATGGACGGTGAGGGGAAGTGCGCGGTGCAGACCAGCGTGCCGGTGCCGCAATGGCATTCCAGGAAGCGCCGCCGCGTGGCCGCCGCCTGCGTCCCGTCGAAGTCGGCGCGCATGGACATCTCGGGGTGGCGCGCCTGCAAGGGCGAGTGGATCAGGTCGCCCGTCAGCACCGCCGCCGTAGCGCCGCGCCCAAGCTCCACGGCGAAGTGGTCCGGCGTGTGCCCCGGCGTCGGCTGGAGCCGGACGTGGTCGTCGAGCGCCATGTCGGTGCGGACGAGGTCGGCCCGGCCCGCCTCCACGATCGGCAGCACGCTGTCTTCCATGACCGGGTTCGCCGCCTTGGCGTGCTCCGCCGACCAGTGCGCGAACTCCTTCTCGCCGAAGAGGTAGCGGGCGTTCGGGAAGGTCGGCACCCAGCGCCCGTCTTGGAGGCGGGTGTTCCAGCCGACGTGGTCCACGTGCAGGTGCGTGCACATGACGTAGTCGATCTCCTCCGCGTGCACGCCCGTCGCCGCCAGGCCCCGCTCCCAGGCGTCGTCCTTCCGCATGTTCCAGAAGGGCCGCGCCGGCCGCGGCTTGTCGTTGCCGACGCAGGTGTCCACCAGGATCGTGTGGCGCGGGGTGCGGACCAGGTAGGACTGGACGCAGAGCCGCAGCTTGCCGGTGGCGCGGTCGAGCGCGCCGGCGTCCTCCAGCCAGGCGCGGTTCCCGTCCAACCTGTCGCGCGTGAGGGTCGGGAAGAACTCCAGCGGATCGAACAGGGGCTCTTCCTGCTCGACGATCCGATGGATCGTCAGGTCGCCGACCCGCATGGCCTGTGCCGCCGCCGTCATGCCCGATCCCCTTCCTGGCCCGCGGCGGCATCCTGACGCGCGCCGCCGCTCCGGGCTAGAAGCAGAACATGCAGCACACCTCGCCGATGCTGGCGACGCTCGTCCTCGTCCTGGCGTTGGCCCTGTTCTTCGGCGCGGTCGCCCGCGCCTTCCGCTTGCCGCCGTTGTTCGGCTACCTGGTCGCAGGCTTCGTGGTCAGCCCGCACACGCCGGGCGTGGTGGCGCAAGCGGAGTTCACCGCGACCCTGGCCGAGGTCGGCCTAGGGCTCCTCCTGTTCAGCGTCGGGTTGCACTTCGAGCCGCGCGACCTGTTGGCGGTGTGGCGGATCGCCTTGCCCGGCGCGGCGCTGCAGGTGGCCTTCGCCACGGCGCTCGGCGCCGCGTTGGGGGCTGCGGCGTTCGGCTTCCCGGCTGGGCCGGCGGCCGTGTTCGGCCTGACCCTCGCCATCTCCTCCACCGCCGTCTCCACCCGCACCTTGGAGGACCGCGGCCAACTCGGCGGCCCCGCGGGGCGGATCGCGCTCGGTTGGCTGGTGGTGCAGGACCTGCTGGTGGTGCTGGCGCTGGTGCTGCTGCCGGCGGTGGCGGGCGACGGCGCCGGCGCGGACGGCCTCCCGGCGGCGCTGCTGAAGACGGCGCTGGAGTTGGCGGCCTTCGCCGCGCTCGTCTTTGTGGTCGGCCGGCGCTTCCTGCCTTGGGCGCTGTCGGGACTGGCGCGCAGCGGCTCGCGCGAGCTGTTCACGCTCGGCGTCGTGGTGTCCGCGCTCGGCGTGGCCTACGCGGCGGCGGGCCTGTTCAACGTGTCCTTCGCGCTGGGCGCGTTCTTCGCCGGGGTGGTGCTGGGCGAGAGCGACCTCGGGCACCAGGCCGCGGCCGACACCGTCGGCCTGCAACGGGTCTTCGCCGCGCTCTTTTTCGTCTCGGTCGGCATGTCGCTCGACCCCGCGGCGCTGCTGGCGGCGCCGGTGGTGTCGCTGCTGGCGCTGGGGGCGGTGCTGGTGGGCGTCGGAGGGGCGACCTTCGCGCTGCTGCTGGTCCTCCGCGTCGAAGCGGCGACGGCGGCGGCGGTGGCCGGCGCCATGGCGCAGATCGGCGAATTCTCCTTCCTGCTCGCCAAAATCGCCACCGACGGCGGCGTCCTGCCGCCGGAGGCCGGCGCGCCCGTCCTCGCCGCGGCCTTCGGCGCCATACTGCTCACGCCGTTGACGCTCCGGGCGGCGCTGGGCGCGGCGCGGCTGCTGCGCGCTTCGCCGCGCTTCCGGTCCTGGGAGGTGGGGCGGCGCGGCAGGCCCGTCCGCCCGCCGCCGGGCGCCGTGCTGCGCGATCACGCGATCCTGGTCGGGCACGGCCGGGTGGGGCGCGTGGTCGCGGAGGCGCTTCGCCGGCACGGGATGCCGTTTGTCGTGATCGAGGGCGACCGGCGCAACGCCGAGCACGCCAAGGCGGCAGGCGTCCCCGCGATCTGGGGCGACGCGGCCCGGCCGGAGGTGTTGGCGGCGGCGCGGCCGGAAGCGGCGCGGCTGCTGGTCCTGGCTTTGCCGGACGCGGAGGAGTCGGCGCGGGTGCTGGCCCTGGCGCGCCGCGCCAACCCGGGCGTCGCCGCCGCCGTCCGCGCCCACTCGGACGGCGAGGTGGAGCTGCTCACGCGGGACGCCGCGGTGGGGCTGGTGGTGATGGGCGAGCGGGAAACCGCGCTGGGCATGGCGGACTTCGCCCTGCGGCGCCTCGGCCTGGACGCGGGGGCGGCGCAGGACACGGTGGACGCGCTGCGGGCGGCGATGCCGGGCACCGCCGTCCCGTAGCAGGGGCACGCCGCGTCGCCTTGCCGGCCCCGCGGCGCGCTTCCGGCGTGGGAGGCGCGGCTCGGGCGTTGCCGGGGCGGGCGCGCGTTTCGTACCGCCGGCACGAGAAGCATTCACGGGCATGAATGCCCGCCAGCGGTGTGCTTGACGCTCCCCGCCGCCCGCCCATCCTGCCGCGTCCGGCAGAATGGTGGAGGAGTTGAGCGCGTGGGGGATGTGCTAATCGTGGGGGGCGGCGTCGGGGGCCTGACCCTGGCGCTGTGCCTGCACCGGAACGGCGTCCCCTGCGTGGTGCTGGAAGCGGCGCCGGAGTTCCGGGCGCTGGGGGTGGGCATCAACATCCTGCCGCACGCGGCGGCCGAGCTGGCCCGCCTCGGCTTGGAGGAGGAACTGTCCCGCGTCGCCGTGCTGGCCGACCGAGCGAGCTTCTTCAACCGCTTCGGCCAACTCGTCCACAGCGAGCCGCTCGGCCGCGCCGCCGGCTACCCCCACCCGCAATTCTCCATCCACCGCGCCGACCTGCACGGGGCGCTGCTCCGCGCGGCGCGGGATCGGCTGGGGGAGGGCCGCGTGCTGATGGGCCGCCGCCTGCTCGCGGCGGAGCAGGACGGGGGCGGGGTCACGCTAGGCTTCGCGCCCGACGGGTCCGGCGCCGCGCCGCCGCCGGTGCGCGGCGCGGTCGCGGTGGGCTGCGACGGCATCCACTCGGTGCTGCGCCGCCAACTCCACCCCGACGAGGGCGAGCCGAAGTACACCGGCTACAACATGTGGCGCGGCGTCTCGCCCTGGTCGCCCATCCTTACGGGCGCGACGCTGGCGCGCGTCGGATGGCTCGCCACCGGCAAGATGGTGATTTACCCGATCCGCGACGCGATCGACGCCGAGGGGCGACAGCTCCTCAACTGGGTGTTCGAGATCGAGACCGGCACCTACCGCAGCCGCCGCGACTGGAACCTGCCCGGCAGCATCGAGGACGTGCTGCCACGCGTGGCGGAATGGCGCTTCCCCTGGCTCGACGTGCCGGCCATGCTCCACGCCTCGGAACAGGTGCTGGAATACCCGATGGTGGACCAGGACCCTTTGCCGCGCTGGACCTTCGGACGCCTGACGCTGCTCGGCGACGCCGCGCACCCCATGGTGCCGCGCGGCTCCAACGGCGCCGGCCAGTCCATCCTCGATGCCCGCTGCTTGGCGGACGCGCTGGCCCGGATGCCGGACGATCCGGCGGCGGCGCTCGCCGCCTACGAGGCGGAGCGGCTGCCGGCCACGACCCGAGTGGTGCTGACCAACCGCACCAGCCCGCCGGACGCGATCCTGCGCGTGGTCCACGAGCGCACCGGGGACAAGCCCTTCGCCCGCATCGAGGACGTGATGTCGCGCGAGGAGATGCTGGCCATCACCGGGAGCTACAAGCGCGTCGCCGGCTACGACCTGGAGCGGTTGCGGACGGCGGCGGGAGACGATTGAGGAGCCGAGGGATGCGCAACACCGAAGGGATCTGGCGCCACGTGGACCGGCGGGGCGAGGAGTACGCCGCCTTCAGCGACCGCGTCTGGGGGATGCCCGAACTCGCCTACGCCGAGCACCGCTCCTGCGCCGAGCACACCGCCATGCTGGAGAAGGAGGGCTTCCGCGTCGTCAAGGAAGTCGCCGGCATACCGACCGCGGTGCTGGGCGAGGCGGGAGAGGGCGGGCCCGTCATCGCCATCCTCGGCGAGTACGACGCGCTGCCCGGCCTTTCGCAAGAGCCGGGCGTCGCGGAGCAGCGCCCGTTGCCGGGCGACGGCGTCGGCCACGGCTGCGGCCACAACCTGCTCGGCGCCGCCTCGCTGCTCGCCGCGGCGGCGGTGAAGGACTGGCTGGCTGAGAACAAGTTGCCCGGCCGCGTCCGCTACTACGGCTGCCCGGCGGAGGAAGGCGGCGCGGCCAAGGGCTTCATGGTGCGCGCCGGCGCCTTTTCCGACGTGGACATCGCCATCTCCTGGCACCCCTCCGCCTTCTCCGGGGTGAACGAGGCCCTGTCGCTGGCCAACACGCGCATCGACTTCTCCTTCCACGGCCGCGCGTCGCACGCCGCCGCCGCACCGCACCTCGGCCGCAGCGCGCTGGACGCGGCGGAGCTGATGAGCGTCGGCGTGAACTACATGCGAGAGCACATGCCGAACGATGCGCGCGTCCACTCCGCGTACTTGGACGCTGGCGGCGTGGCGCCGAACGTGGTGCAGGCCACAGCGCGCGTGCGTTACCTGATCCGCGCCGGGACCTTGCCGGAGCTGAAGCGCCTGATCGAGCGCGTGCGCAAGATCGCGGAGGGCGCCGCGCTAATGACCGAGACGCGCGTGGAGGCCAAGGTCATCAGCGGCGTCGCCAACCTGCTCGGCAACGCGCCGCTGGAGCGGGCCATGCAGGACAATTTCGACCGCCTCGGCCCGCCCCCCTTCGACGCCGCCGACCGTGCCAAAGCCGCCGAGTACCAAGCGACGCTGACGGAGGAGGACATCGCCTCCTCCTGGCGCAAGACGGGCCTGCCGCAACGGGATGTGCCGCTGTGCGACGCCGTGGTCCCGCTGGAAGCGCGGGGCGCGCCCATGATCGGCTCGACTGACGTGGGCGACGTGAGCTGGGTGGTGCCGACCGTGCAGGCGCGGGGCGCCACCTACGCCATCGGCACGCCGGGCCATTCCTGGCAGCTCACCGGCCAGGGAATGTTGCAGGCCGCGCACAAGGGCATGGTCCACGTCGCCAAGGTCATGGCGGGGACGGCGGTGGACGCGGTACGCGACCCCGACCTGGTCGCCCGCGCCAAGGCCGACTTGGCGGCGCGCACCGCCCGCACGCCCTACGAGAGCCCGATGCCGCCGGACGTGAAGCCCCCGCTCGGCATGTCGAAGGGAGCCGCCTGATGCCGCAACGCTTGGACGAGAGCGCGAAGGGCGTCTTCGTGATCGCGCCGACCCCGTTCCGCGAGGACGGCGCGCTGGACGAGGCCAGCGCCGAGCGCATGACGGACGCCTTCCTCGCGGCCGGCGCCTCCGGCCTGACCATCCTCGGCGTCATGGGCGAAGCACCCAAGCTCGACGCCGAGGAGGCGCGGCGCTTCGTTTCGCTGGTGCTGAGGCGCGTGGGCGGGCGCGTGCCGGTGATCGTCGGCGTGTCCGCCCCCGGCTTCGCCGCCATGCGCGCCCTCGCGCGCGCCTCGATGGAGGCCGGCGCGGCGGGCGTTATGATCGCCCCCCAATCCGGGCTGCGCGGCGACGACGCGGTGCTCTCCTACATGGCGGGCGCGGCGGAGGCGGTGGGCGACGCGCCCTGGGTCTTGCAAGACTACCCGCAGCTCACCGGCGTCCACATGTCGCCGGACATGGTCCGCCGCATGGCCGAGGCCCACCCGCGCCTGGTCATGCTGAAGGCCGAGGACTGGCCCGGCCTCGACAAGATCACCACGCTCCGCCGCCTGTCGGACGAAGGCAGGATGCGCCGCCTCTCCATCCTCGGCGGCAACGGCGGCCTGTTCCTGCCCGAAGAACTGGAGCGGGGCGCCGACGGCATCATGACCGGCTACGCCGTGCCGGAGATGCTGGTGCGCGTCTGCCGCCTCGTCGCGGAAGGCGACCGCACCGCGGCGCACGACCTGTTCGACCTGCACCTGCCGCTGATCCGCACCGAGCACCAGCCGGGCCTCGGCCTGGCGGTGCGCAAGTACGTTCTGCGCCGCCGCGGCATCATCGCCTGCGAGGCGCTCCGCGCGCCGGGACCGAAGCTCTCGGCCGAGACGCGGGCGGAGGTGGATTGGCTGCTGGACCGGCTGTCGCGGCGGGACCGGGCGGTGCGGCTCTGAGCGGGCGGCGCTCGCAAGGGTTCAGGCGCCGCCGCGTTGCAGGATCTCCACCCGCACGCCGTCCGGGGCCTGGAGGAAAGCCATCTTGAACCCCGGCCTCGGCGAGTGCGGCTCCACCGCGAATTCGGCGCCCCTGCGCCGGAGTTCGGCGACCGCCGCGTCCAGGTCCGGCACGGCGAGGCCGATGTGCTCGACGCCCAGGAACGGCGCGGCCGGCGGGCGCGCCGTGCCGGGCGGCACCTCCTCGATGAAGAGCGGCACGCCGCCGAGCTTGACGACTACGCGCAGCGCCGCCCCGTTCTGCATCCGGCCGACGGGTTCGGCGTCGAGCATCTCGACGTAGAAATCCGCCGTCCGCACCGGATCGGGGCTCCTGAGGTGGACGTGGTCCATGGTGAAGCGCGTCATGTGGGGCTCCTGACAGCGGGATCGGGGCGGCGCGCGGCGTGGCCCGCGCCGCCGCGGGAGGGGTCGCGCCGGCGGCGTCAGCCCTCGAGGGTGATGTTGTTGTCGCGGATGACCTGGCCCCAGCGCTGGACTTCGGCGTTGAGGAAGCGGCGCGTCCGCTCCGGCCCGCCCGCCACCACGTCGGCGCCTTGCTCCTCGATCTTGGCGCGAAGCTCGGGGTTCGTGAGCACGGAAGCCAGGGCCTCGTGCATCCGCTGCACGATCGGCGCGGGCGTGCCGGCGCGGCCGAGCATGGCCCACCAGGTCGGCGCGTCGAAGTCCGCGAAGCCCTGCTGCGCGAAGCTCTTGACGCCGGGCACGTGGCGGCTCTCGCCGGCGGTGGTCACGCCGAGCGGCCGCAGCGCGCCGGAGCGGATCTGCGGGTTGGCGGTGACGGCCGGGAGGCTGGCCAGCGGGACCTCGCCGGAAAGCACGGCCTGGAGGGCGGGCCCGCCGCCGCGGTAAGGGACGTGCGCCAGCTTGAAGTCGCCCATCTGCTGCAACAGCGTGGTGGAGACGTGGGCCAGGGTGCCGATCCCGGCGGTGCCGTAGCTTATGGCATCGGGCGCCTTCTTCGCCGCGGCGACCAACTCGCGCAGGTTCGCCCAAGGGGCGGCCTTGCCCGCGACCAGCACGAGGGGGCCGGTGGCCACCAGGCTGACCGGCGCGAAGGCCTGCATCAGCCGGTAGGGCAGGCGCATGGTGGTCTGGTTGGTGGCTTCGGTGTCGTAGACCATCAGCCAGGTGTGGCCGTCCGGTGCCGCCCGGGCCGCTTCCATGGCGCCGACGGAGCCGGATGCGCCGCCGCGGTTCTCGATCACCACCGGCTTGCCGAGCGCCTCGGCGAGCTTGGGCTGGAAGACGCGGGCGATGATGTCGGTGCCGCCGCCGGGCGGGAACGGCACGATCACCCGGACCGGGCCGCTGGGCCAAGGAGCCTGCGCGCGCGCCACGAATGGCGCGGAGAGGCCGGCGGCGCTCAAAGCGAGGACATTGCGGCGGAGCATGAGCGGAACCTCAAGTTGTTCCTATAAAGTAACGTAATATGTACGACGTCGCAACAGAAATTCGCTACTTTAGTGAAATAAAACGGCGGGCCTTGAAAGTATCCGAACGCGGGCGGCCCCCGCGGGGCGCCGGCCGGCG
>NZ_BAAAFZ010000034.1:50420-83400 GCF_039523795.1 Craurococcus roseus
GGCGCCCCGCGGGGGCCGCGCCCCGCTCCGGTCCTCAGGCGAGGACGGCGCGACGCACCAGTTCCAACCCGGACGCGAGCACCGCGAACAGGACCAACCGCTTGAAGGTTTCCGGCGCGATCCGGTCCCGGAGCTTCTGCCCGACGTACATGCCGAGCGCCACGGGGGCGAGGGCGGCGGCGGAGATCAAGACGTCCCACCAGTTGAACGAACCCGTCCCGGCCAAGACGAAGGCGAGCACCAGGGAAGACACCACGAGGAACATCGACGCCTCGCCGGTGAATTCGCTGCCGCGCAGCCCCTTCGCCAGGAGGAACACGAAGACGATCGGGCCGGGGATGGCGGCGACGCCACCCATCAGGCCCCCGAGGAAGCCGGCCGCGACGCCGGCGGCCACGTGCTGCGGGCCCACGTGCAGCTTGGGGGCGGCGAGCATCAGCAGGGCGGTGACGATCAGCGCCGAACCCGCTGCGGCACGGGCGAACTGGGGGTCGGAGCCGGTGTCCACGAACAGCACGCCGGCCGCCACGCCGGGGATCGTGCCGAGCAGCACCGGCGCCAAGCGCCGGAGGCGCGCGAGGCCGGCGCCGGCGCCGTTCTCCATCGCTTGCGGGATGTTGCTCAACACGAGGGGCAGGGTGAGCAGGGCCACCGCCGTCCTGACTTCCAGGAACGCGGACAGGAGCGGGAACGCGACGATGGGCATCCCGATGCCGATCGTCCCCTTGACGGTTCCGGCGAGGACGAGGCTGAACGCGAGGGCGGCTAGCAAGCTGGGACTGGCCGTGGAAAGCACATCGAACAACATCGGGGGGACCTCTGGACTGGCGTTTCGCGATCGCCCGCAGCGCGAGAATGCGGGAGGATTTCCGCCAAAATGTTTACTGGTCAAACCGATCTTTGATCAAAATATTTGCGCCGTCTCGGGAATAACGACTATGTGTTTGACGGCGCAACATTTGCCCAGGACTAGGTTCCAGGAAGCCCCGTCACCCGGGGCTCCCGCCGACAGTCCGTCGGGCGCTCCCCAGCGCGGACGCCGGCAACGCGGCGTCGAAGCCCAGGACCGGCGGGCGCAAGACCCGTTCCCATGGTTCGGCCGCCGGCGAATCGTCGCGGCCGCTCGGCCGGGTAATCCTCCGGGCGGAAACACGCGCCCGGAGGGCCCGCACCGATGGTCACCTGCCTCATCCGCTACGAAATCGACCTCCATAAGGCCGAAGCCTTCGAGGAGTACGCGCGCAACTGGGGCCGGACGATCCCGCGTTGCGGCGCCGACCTGATCGGCTATTTCGCCCCGCATGAAGGTTCGGCCACCACCGCCTACGGCCTCTACGACGTCCCGAGCCTCGCCGCCTACGAGGCGTACCGCGCCCGCCTGCGCGACGACCCGGCGGGCCGCGCCAACTTCGATTTCGCCCGGCGCGAGCGCTTCATCTTGAAGGAGGACCGCGTGTTCCTGCGCCTTGCCTCGGCCCCGCACGCGCCCCTGGTCCGGCCGTGATCGCCGTGATCTTCGAGGTCTGGCCCGCCGAGGGCGAGCGGCAGCACTACCTCGACCTCGCCGCGGCCCTGCGCGCGGACCTCGCAACCGTTGACGGCTTCGTCTCCGCCGAGCGGTTCCAGAGCCTGACCGACCCGGGCAAGCTCCTCTCGCTCTCCTTCTGGCGCGACGAAGAGGCGGTGCGCGCCTGGCGCAACCGCCCGCCGCACCGCGCGACGCAGGCCAAGGGCCGCGCCGGCGTGTTCGCGGACTACCGGCTCCGCGTCGCCAGCGTCCTCCGCGACTACGGCATGGCGGAGCGCGCCGATGCGCCAGGCGACAGCCGCGCCGCCCACCGCGGCTGACGCGCGCGCCTCATTCGGGGAAGGCGGGGGGCGGATCGTCCAGGCCCGGCGGCGGCGGCTGCGCGAGCGGGTCGCGCTCCAGCAGCGCCGGGTCGTTCTCCGTCACCTTGTTCACCCGTGTGGAAACCGGCCACACGGCGAGCCACTCCGGCGGGCAGGGGCGCAGCAGCGCCCGCAGGTCCGCCTCGTCCGCTTCCTCCTCGCCGAGCCACGCCGGCCAGTCCTCCCGCGCGAGGATCACCGGCATCCGGTGGTGCATGGCCGCGAGCTTCGCGTTGGCCTCGCCGGTGACGATGGTGAAGGTCCGCAGCGCCTCGCCGTCCGGCGCGCGCCAGCCTTCCCACAGCCCGGCCAGCGCCATCGGCGAGCCGTCCGCCATCGCCACCGCGAAGGGCTGCTTGGCCTTGCCTTCCGCCTTCCACTCGTAGAAGCCGTCCGCTGTCACGATGCAGCGCCGCCGCGCGAAGGCCTCGCGGAAGGCGGGCTTCTCCGTGAGCGACTCGGAGCGCGCGTTGATCATGCGGCTGCCGACCGACGGGTCCTTGGCCCAGCGCGGCACCAGCCCCCAGCGCAGCGCGTCCAGGTGCCGCGCCCCGGTCTCGGGGTGGCGGCGCAGCACCAGCCCGTCCTGGGTCGGCGCCCGGTTCCAGTTCGGCGCCAAGTTGGGCGTGGCGTTCGCCGCCTCGAAGTAGGCGGCGACCGAAGCGGGCCCGCGCTGCTGGAAGTACCGGCCGCACATGCCCTGGCGGTCAGTTCAACTGCGCCAGGTCCTCGGCCAGCACCACGATGGAGATGGAGTACGAGACATCGCCGTCCTCCTCGTCCCGGTGCACCGTGCCGACGAACTCCTCGCCGATGCGCATCTCAACCGATGCGTTCCTGCGCGACGGCGCCACCAGGGCTATCCGCTGGTTCGCGAACAGCTTGCGGAGATGGGTTTGCACCGCGGCGAGTTCAGCCTGGGTCATGCGAAAGATCCGTGTCGAGCCGTTCAATGTAACCGCATAGCCCCGTGGAAGCGGGCCGGGAAGCCCGGACCGCCGCCCCGGAGCGGCGGACTGGCGCCGGAGCGCGGCGGGCGCCAGCATCCGTGCCGCACCGCGGCGGGGCGCCGCGGCGGCCGGAGTGACACGACGATGAGAAGCCGCTTCGCCCTCCCCGCCGCTTTGACGCTCGCCCTGCTCGTGGGGCCACGCATGGGCAACGAAGCCCGCGCGCAGGCGCAGGCGCCTGGGCCGACGCTCGCGGCCGTGAAGGCGCGCGACCTGCTGGCGTGCGGCGCGCACCCCGGCGCGCCGGGCTTCGGCCTCATGGACAGCCAAGGCGTCTACCGCGGCCTGGACGCGGACACCTGCCGCGCCGTCGCCGCCGCGGTGCTTGGGGACGCGAACAAGGTCCGCTGGGTCGTCCTCACCAGCCAGGCGCGCTTGCCCGCGCTCCAATCCGGCCAGGTGGACCTGCTGGCGCGCACCACCACCTGGACCCAATCGCGCGACACGGCGAACGGCCTCAACTTCGCCGCGACCAATTTCTACGACGGGCAAGGCTTCCTGGTGCGCCGCGCCTCCGACGTCCGGCGCGCGCGGGACCTGGAGGGCGCGACGGTCTGCGTCACCTCCGGCACCACCAACGAGCTGAACCTCGCCGACTGGGCCCGTGCCCAGAGCGTCCGCATCCAACCCCTGGTGTTCGACCAGAACGACGAGACGCGCCTCGCCTACACCGCCGGCCGCTGCGACGCCTTCAGCACCGACGCCAGCCAACTCGCCGGCATCCGCAGCGCGCTGCAGCGGCCCGACGACCACGTGGTCCTGCCCGACATCATCAGCAAGGAACCGCTGGCCCCGGCCGTCCGCCACGGCGACGACCAGTGGCTCGACATCGTCAAATGGACCTTCTTCGCGCTGGTCGAGGCGGAGGAACTCGGCGTGACCCAGGGCAACGCGGAGCAGATGCTGTCCAGCCCCAACCCGGCGATCCGCCGGCTGCTCGGCCTGTCGGGCGACCACGGGCCGCTGATGGGCCTCGACCGGCGCTGGGCCTACAACGCGATCCGCGCGGTGGGGAACTACGGCGAGGTCTTCGAACGCAACCTCGGCGAAGGCAGCCCCATCAAGCTCCAGCGCGGCCTCAACGACCTTTGGACGCGGGGCGGCCTGATGTACGCGCCGCCGATCCGCTAGCTACCGCGCCAACGCCTCCACGATCCGCGCCCTGAGCCATTCCTCGCCCGGGTCGTGGTCCAACGTCGCGGGCCAAGCCATGCGGATCTCCACGTCGGGCACGTCCGGGCCCCCCGCCGGCAGGACCGGCAAAGGGTCGGCGGCGATGCCGCCGGCGTCCGCCAGCGTCCGCGCCACGAAGTCCGGCACGGTGCAAAGGAAGTCGGTGCCGAGCACGGCGCGCCGCACCAATCCGAAGTCGGGGAGGCCGAGCACCACCCTGCGGTCGCGCCCGATCTTCTCCAGGACCGTGTCGGCGAAGCCGTGCAGGTCGCCCTGCGGCGTCACCAGCACGTGCGGCCGGGTGCAGTAGGCGTCGAGGTCCACCGGCCCGGGCGTTTCCGCGTCGCGCACCACCACGAAGCCGCCGCGGCGCACCACCCGCTGCTTGGCCGAGGCCGGCAGGCCGTCCCCTATGTAGGCGACGGCGGTGCCGATCTCGCCCGAATCGAGCATCTGCGGGATGGTGCGGTAGTCGGCATGCCGCAGCACGAAGTCGCAGCGCGGGGCCTGCTTGCGCAGCCGTTTGGTCAGGGCAGGCAGCAGCGCCACCGCCACGTCGTCGGTGCAGCCGACACGGAAGGTCCTGTGGTCGGCGACGGGGTCGAAGGGCGTGGCCTCGGCTAGCGTCCGGGCCAGGGTGTTGAGGCAAGGCTCCAACTCGGCCATGAGCTGGAAGGCGCGCGCCGTCGGCTCCAGCGTGCGGCCGTTGCGGACCAGCAACTCGTCCCGCAAAGCGTCGCGCAGGCGCGCCAGCGCGGCCGACGTGGCGGGCTGGGACAGGAACAGCGCCCGCCCGGCGCGGGTCACGCTGCGTTCGCGCATCAGGGCGGCGAAGACGGGCAAGAGATTGAGGTCGAGCCGGCGGAGGCCGGACTCGTCTGCGTGGTTGGGCATGGGCGGGGACTCGCGAGTCGATCTCGCCGCGGAAGATGTGGCCGCCCCCGGCCACGGTCCAGCCCGCCCATCCATGCCGTGGATGCGCCGCATCCGTCCTTCGCGTTGGCCCGTAGACCTCTGCGGGCGCACCTTCCGACGCGAAGGCAAGGCCGATCGGGGTCGTCGATCCCGGGACCGGGCCTCCGAAAAGAATGGAAGAGACCATGTTCCGCAATATCGCATTCGCTTCGTTGATCGCCGTGGGCGCGGCCGCCACCGGGGCCGCGCAGGCCGCCGACGACGGCCCGCGGCTCGTCAACCGCAGCGGCAGCCAAGAGGTCGTCTACGGCGGCCCTCGCGGCAACGTCGTGGGCGGCGCCTACGCCACCATCACCGGTGGCGGCGACAACACCGTCTACAGCGCCGTGTCCGGCGGCCGCACCGAGGAGCCAGCGCTGGTCGGGCGGCTGTCCGGCGGCGGCGACGACGAGGTGATCACGTACGGCACCCCGGCCCGGCTCGGCGCGCGGGGCTGAGCGGCACGGTCCGCGGCGCGCGTTCCCGCGCGCCGCGGACCGCTTTCCGCGCGGCGAACCCGTCGGACGTGAAGCAGTGCGGGTCGCGCAGGACGGGCCTGTACAAGCGGCCGGCTTCGAAGCGCGGCCGGCTTGACTCAAGGCCATGCCGGCCGTCGTTGGGACAGCCCAACTCGATCCCCATCACGATCGGTTGGCTGGCCCGACAGGTTCGTTACAGGCGTCGCGCGTGTGCCCACCTTCCCCAGGCAACGGCGCACGCCAGGGCCGCGGCGCCCAGCGCCATCTGGCCGTATGGTTGCGTCATCCCGCTCCCTTCTTCGGTCGCGGGCAGACCCCGCGCGCTCAAAGAACGACATCCGCCGGCGTGAGCGGGGACGCGCCCCGGATCTCGACCGCGGCGTCCGCCTCCCCGTCACCATCGGAGTCGAGCAGCAGCCGAACGCCCCCGCGGTCCCCCTCTTGCCGCACCTCCGCCGCGCCGGACGCGGCGAAGGCGCCGCTGCCGAGCCAAGCGAAGGCCACACCCTCCGGCGTCGGGACGCGCGAAACGTCCACCCGGTCCTCGCCGGGCGTGAAGTCGAGGACGCGGTCGGGCGCGTCCGGCCGGCTGTCCTCGGCCGAGTCGAAGCGGAAGGTGTCCGCCCCCGCGCCGCCTTCGAGCGTATCGCTGCCTCCGACGCCCAGGAGCGTGTCGCCGCCGTCGCCTCCCCGCAGGTTTTGGCTCCCATCGCCGCCGGCGAGCAGGTCGCCCGCCGCGCCGCCTTCGAGCGTCTGACCGTCGCCGCCCGTTCCCACGACCAGTTGCGGCAGCCACGGACGCTCAGCTTCGGACCCCGCGTCGCGCCGCTCGTGGAAGACGAACACGCCATCCTGCAGAAAGCGCGTGCCGGTGTGGCGCAGGATCAGGCCGCTCAGCGTGGCGCCCTCGATCGCGGCGAGGGTTTCCGCGTCGAAGCCGGCGTTTTCGTACCAGAGCCGGTCGCCGTCGCGCAGCGCTTCGAACTGCCGGGCGATGACGGCGGCGAAGGTCGGGCCGACGAAGGCGCCCGGCGCCAGCGCCTCGGACAGCCCACCGGTCCAGAGGTCGATCGCGCCCACCTCGCCGAAGGCTTCGCGCAGCGCTCCGGCGGTGGCCGCGTCGTTCGTGATCTGGTCGAAATCGGTGTAGGGGTCGAATCCGAGCGCGTCCCGCATCCCGTTCAGCGTCGGCAAGCCGAGGTCGCGGCCGCGCTGGATGTTCAGCGCGGCGAGGTCCTGGCCGACGTCGAAGTCCACGAGGAAGTTCCGCAGGTCCTCCACGATGCGGGCATCCATCGCCTGCGACAGGTCGGTCGAGAGGTGGCGCAGGAAGCCATCGGCGCCGGAGCCTTCGGCGAAGGCTCCGGGCGGCATGAAGAACACGTCGCGCAGCTCGAAGCCCTCGCCCTCCACCGCGCCGTATTCGTCCTTGCGCTCGGTCTCGACGGAAACGGTGGAATGCCCCCAGCGCCACGCGGCGCCCGCGAACTCCACGAGGATGCGCGCGTCCGCCGAAGGGTCGTAGCCCCGCCACGGCGCCAGCGCCCCTTCGCCGAGCAGGGCGGGCAGGAACCCGTCGTAGGTGATGCGGGCGATCTCCGCGCCGACGACCGCGCGCGCCCGTTCGTAGAGCTCGTCGCCGCCGAGCGACGGATCGGCCGCGGCGAGCCGCTCCACCTGCCAATTGTGCTCGCGCACGAACAGCGTCTGCAAAGCGGTGAGCGACGGGTTCTCCGCGGCGCGCGGGTCGCCGGCGGCGAAGGCGCCGTCCCAGACCGGCAGGTTGCCGCCCTCCGAAGTCCGCATCCTGCCGTCGTCCAAGCGCAGCGCCGCCGCCGTGGCGGGATCGGTGCCGTAGACCACGGACCCGTCGAGCCAGCCGGTCGAGACGTTCAGCGCCGCCCGGGGATTGTCCGGGCCGGTGCCGCTGGCCGGATCAACGACGACGCGCGACGCGAGGATGGCGCTGCCGTCCGGGAAATGCGGGTCGCCGTCCGGCACCTCCACGTCGATGCGGCTGACGCCGTCCGAGCGGCTCCGGATCATGTCGTGGTCGATGAACTGGCCCCAGGCGTACATCATGCCCGAGAGCCCTTGCCCGTTCGGCGCCGCCGCCTCGCCCTCGCCGACCACGAGGTTGCTGACCGTGCGCGGGTTCGGCCCACCGACCATCTCGCCCGCGCCGTCGGTGAAGCGCGCCGGCGCGAGGCGGACGAAAGCGCCGCCCGCGGCGTTGGCGCCGACATCCGAACGGTTGTTTCCCGCGCCGTCCAAACTCCGGAATTCCATGCCTACCGCTCCGCGACTATCGCGGCGGCTTACCCGGGCATCACCAACGCGGGAAAACACAACAGAAGTATTAACGTGTGGATAGATGTTCAGCTCTACACATCAAGACCTCAAGAGCTGTCATCGGTGCTTGTTCGTTGTGAACTCGACCGAGTGTGCGCAGCGCTCCCTTCGCGTTATCCTGCGCTCGATCACTCCGCCCGTTGAAATCGGCGGCCAAGGTTCGGCGCCGGCAGCGCCGCCGCGGCCGACCCCCACCCCGCCGAAGGCCTGACATTCGCATGACCTTCCCCCGCCGTTCCCTGCTCCTCGGCCCCGGCTTGGCCGCCGTGGTCGCGTCACGTCCGCGCGCCCAACCGGCGCGGCCGGGCGCAGCGGCCGGTGCGCGCCCGCGGATGCTGCTCGGCGTGAAGGTGATGGACCCGATGCCCGCGCAGGTACGGCGCTTCGAGCGGTGGATCGGCCGCCGGGTGGACTTCGTGACGCACTACACCTCGCAAGGCGACTACGGGAGCATCGCCGACACCGACCTCGGCCGGCTCAACGAAGGGATGCCGATGGACCGGCCCCTGGAGGTCTCGATCCCGCTCTGCGAGGCCAACGGCACCCTTGCCCGCACGGCCCGTGGCGCCGGAGACCGGGCCTACGCCACCCTGTTCCGCGCGCTCGCCGCCGCCCGGCCCGGCGATCCCGAGATCTGGATCAGGCCTGGCTGGGAGTTCAACGGCGACTGGTACCCTTGGAGCGCGGGCGGCAAGGAAGGCGACTACCGCGCCGCCTTCCGCCGCGTGGCCGGCCTGGGGCGGGAGGTGGACCGGCGCTTCCGCTTCATCTGGGGCTGGACCTACTCGTCCAAGATGGGCGACCCGATGCGCGCCTACCCGGGCGACGACGCGGTGGACTACTTCGGCAACGACATCTACCGGCACAAGAACTACCTGGGCTGCGACCCGGTCGCCGCTTGGAACTCGCAGGTCACGCAACGCCACGGCCTGGCGTACTGGTCGGACATGGCGGACCGGCACGGCAAGGCGAAGACCGTCAACGAGTTCGGCGTCAACGCCGACACCTGCCGCGATTGCCACCCGGAGGCCAAGCCGACCGCCCGGGGCGCGGGCTGCCCCTTCGACGACGGGGCGCCCTACGTGCAGGCGGCCCATGACTGGTTCGTCAAAGTCGGCGTGGTCGCCGTCTCTCTCTGGCACGAGCCGACCGGCTACGACGGCGTCCTCCTCGCCTCCTCCGGCGAGCGCGACCCGCCCACGCCGCGCTGGCCGGAAACCAGCGGCCGCGTCAAGAAGCTCTTCGGCGCCGGTTAGGAGCCGCCGGGGCTTCCGGGCCGCCGCGCGATCGGCACATCGCGCGTCCGGTAGCGCGCGACCGATTCGCCATCCGGCACCTTCTGGAACACCAGGAAGTAGCTGTGGTTCTTGCGCGCGTGGACCTGCCGCACCAGCCGCGCGACGTTGGGCCGGTTGGGGCGCACCACCACGAACAGGTCGCGGGCGTAGAAGCCAAGCTCCGCCAGCGCGCACACGAGCTGCACGTGCGTCAGCTCCTGCCGGTTGGCGCTCACCTCGTCCTGGCACTTGACGATCAGCACGCCGTGGTCACGCAGCACCCGCCGCGCCTCGCCCGAGGCTTCGAGGTAGAGGTCCAGCACCGCTTGGTGCCACCGCCCGGACGCCGCGCCCGCCACCTCCCGCCCGCTGGAATAAGCGGTCCGCAGCGCCGCGTGGGTGCCCAGACCCCCGCGCGTCTCCGCCTTGGCGCGCAGCAGCCCTTCCATGTAGGGCGGGTCGAGCACCACGGCGTCCACGCTGCCGTCCGCGTAGGGCAGGGCACGGAAGTCGGTGCCGGTGGAAAGGTCCGTCGCCAGCAGCCGGTAAAGGCCGGGCGGCACGCGCTTCCAGAACACCCCGCCGCCGAAGGTCACGTCCGCCACCACCGCGCCCGGGGGCACGTGCAGCGCCATGATCCGCGGGAACAGCTCGGCGTTGCCCGCCACGTGCGCCGAGAGCACCGCTTCCGCGGTGGCCACGCCCGACTGGACGCGCCGCGGCTTCGCGGCGGCCGGCGCTTCCGGCGGCCCCGGTTCCGCCTCCGCTTCGCTCAACGCGCGGCGCCGTCCGGGCGCATGGCGCGGATCTCGGCTTCCAGCGCCGCCGGATCGGGGGCGGCGGTCCAGGTCGCGGGCACCACGGTCGCCGCGTTCAGCCGGCGCTTGTAGTCGGCGCGCGAGACCTCGTGGGCGCCGAACTGCGACAGGTGCGGGGTGAGGAACTGCGTGTCGAGCAGGGCGAAGCCGCCGAGCCTGAGCCGCGCCACCAGATGCACCAGCGCCACCTTGGAAGCGTCGCGCGCCCGGCTGAACATGCTCTCGCCGAAGAAGGCGCCGCCCAGCACCACGCCGTAGAGCCCGCCGACCAACTCCCCCTCCTGCCGCACCTCGACGGAGTGCGCGTGGCCCTGTTCGTGCAGCGCCAGGAACAGCCGCTCGATCTCCGGGTTGATCCAGGTGTCCTCCCGCCCCGGCCCCGGCGCCGCGCAACCGGCGATGACGCCGGGGAAGTCCGCGTCCGCCGTCACCGCGAAAGCATCGGAAAGCACCGTCCGCAGCAGCCGCCGCGGCAGGTGGAAGCCGCCCCTCAGCGGCAGCACGCCGCGCCGCTCCGGATCCAGCCAATACAGCCGGTCGCCCCCGCGGCTCTCCGCCATGGGGAACAGCCCGGCCCGGTAGGCCCGCAGCATGAGTTCGGGCGTGATGAGGATCTGGCGTCGACTCACCGCCCCATCATGCCCGGAGGCGGCCCGCGAGGCGAGCGCCGCGGCGGCGGCGCCCCGAACGCCGAGGTTGTGTGATCCGTGCCACTCGACCCGCGGGCCGGCGCTGGTTCAGATCCGCCCGGAAGAAGCGACGCGTCCCTCGGTCCAGGGGCGTCGGGCAAACCGGAGGCGGGCAGGATGGGCATCGAACACCGGCGGTCGATCGTGGCGCTCGGAACCGTGGCGGCGACAACGGCCGCGTGGTTGGCGCCGCGGCGGGCGCGGGCCCAGACGGCGGGCACGGCGGAGCAGCGCTTGCGGGAACGCGGGGTCGAACTGCCCAGGGTCATGGCCCCGGTCGCCAACTACGTGCCGGCCGTCCGCACGGGCAACCTGGTCTTCCTCGCCGGCACCGGGCCGGTGAAGCCGGACGGCGCCTTCGCCACCGGCAAGGTCGGCAAGGACGTCACGGTCGAGGAGGCCTACGGCCACGCCCGGCTCACCGGCCTCATGCTGCTTGCGATGTTGCGGACCGCCGCGGGCGGCAGCCTCGACAACGTGGCGCGGGCCGTGAAGGTGCTCGGCATGGTCAACTGCGGCCCCGAGTTCACCGAGCACCCGAAGGTCATCAACGGCTGCTCCGACCTCTTCGTGGAAGTCTTTGGCGACCGGGGCAAGCACGCGCGCTCGGCCGTCGGCATGCCGTCCCTGCCGTTCAACATCAGCGTGGAGATCGAGGCGATCTTCGAGGTGGCGTAAGCCGGCCGCGGCGGAGGTCAGGCCACGGGCTCGAGGCGGTCCCCCTTCAGCACCTCCAACACGCCCGTGCGGATGGCGAAGCGGGCGCCGTGCAGCGACAGGCGCTTCGCCTGCACGGCCTCCCTGATCCACGGGAAGGTCATGAGGTTGGTGAGCGACACGCGCACCACCTCGGCCTCGTAATGCGCCATGGGATCGACGGCCTCCGCCGGCCCGGGCTTCCGGCGCAGGGCGGGCGCCGCGATCTTCACCCAGGGCGCCACGAAATCCCGGGCCTGCTCCGGCGCGCCCGCCACCATCGCGTGGACGCCGCCGCACTGCTCGTGGCCCAGCACGACGATGCGCGACACCTGGAGCACGCGCACGCCGAACTCCAGCGCCGCGCTGGTGCCGTGGTAGTTGGCGTCGGGCTCGTAGGGCGGGACCAGGGCGGCCACGTTGCGCACCACGAACAGCTCGCCGGGGCCCGCGCCGAAGATGGTGGAGGGGTCGACGCGCGAATCCGAGCAGGCGATCACCAGCGTCTCGGGCCGCTGGCCGCGCTTGGCGAGCGCCTCGTAGCGCGCGCGCTCCGCCGGCCAGACCTCTTCGCGGAAGCGCCGATAGCCCTCGATCAGACTGTCCATGGTCGTCTCCTGCCGCGGTGGGACGGGCGGCCGGCGGCGACCCGCCGGCCTGCCCGCAATGGAAAGGCTCAGGCGTCGGCGCGGGTCAAGCCGGTCGTCGGCACCGCCGCCGCCGGCGCCTGCCCGCCGCGCGTCCGCCACAGGGAAACCGCCACGCCGGCACCCAGGATGGCGAAGGTCACGCCGAGCGACCATTCGGCCGGGAACTTGGTCCATCCAAACAGGTCGGCGACGAAGACCTTAGACCCGATGAACACCAGTAGGATCGCCAGCGCCTGCTTCAGGTAGGCGAAGCGGTGCAGCACGGCGGCCAGCGCGAAGTAGAGCGCCCGCAGGCCGAGGATGGCGAAGATGTTGGAGGTGTAGACGATGTAGGGATCGGTGGTGATGGCGAAGATCGCCGGCACCGAGTCCACGGCGAAGACCAGGTCCGCGATCTCGACCAGGACCAGCGCCAGGAACAGCGGCGTCATCCAGGCCGCCAGCCGCCCGGTCTTCGGATGCGGCAGGCGCACGAAGAACCGCTCGCCGTGCAGCCGGTCGGTCACGCGGAAGTTGCGCCGCATGAACCTGAGCACGGGGTTCCGGGAAAGGTCGGTCTTCTCGCCGCCCCAGAAGAGCATCTTGACGCCGGTGGCGATCAGGAAGGCGGCGAAGACGTACAGAACCCATGCGAATTCGCTCACCAGCGCGGCGCCGAAGCCGATCATGATCGCGCGCAGCACGATCACGCCGAGTATCCCCCAGAACAGGACGCGGTGCTGGTACTCCCGCGGGATGGCCAAGTAGCCGAAGATCATGGCGATGACGAACACGTTGTCCATCGCCAGGCTCTTCTCGACCACGAAGCCGGTCAGGTACTCGATGCCGGCCTGCTGGCCGAGCTGCGCCCAGACCAGGCCGCCGAAACCCAGGCCCAGCACGATGTAGAAGGCCGAGAGCACGAGGCTCTTGCGCACGCCGATCTCGCGGCTGCCGCGGTTGAGCACGCCCAGGTCGAGCGCGAGCAGCATGACGACCAGGGCGGCGAAGCCCAGCCACATCCAAACCGGCTTGCCGAGGAACAAAGCATAAAAGAACGCGTCCATGGCTCCCTCTCGTTGTCGAGGGGCGGCTCGCGACCGTTCGCTCGGAAAAGGCAATCCGGACCCGGCATCGAGCACACCCGATGCGGTCCGACATGAAGCCGCGCGCGATGGCGCGTCGTCAGAGGGGCCCGGCCCGCGCGCAGGAGGTGGGGGAGGCCACGGCCGGGCGCAAGTCCCCCCAGACCGAATTCAATACGGAAAGCGACCGGGAAGGGCCGGCGGGCGCTACCCGGCCTTCGGCGCCTGCCCCGCCGCCAACCGCCGCGCCACGAACCGCTCCAGCCAATGGATGGTGTAGTCGCCGGCCCGGAACTCCGGGTCCTCCACGATCGCCCGGTGCAGCGGCAACGTGGTGCTGATCCCGTCCACCACCATCTCCGCCAAGCTCCGCCGCAGCCGGGCGATGGCCTCGGCGCGCGTCGCCCCGTGGACCACCAGCTTCGCCACCAGGCTGTCGTAGTGCGGCGGCACGGCGTAGCCGCTGTAGAGCGCGGAATCCACGCGCACGCCCAGGCCGCCCGGCGCGTGGTAGGTGGAAACCCGGCCGGGGGAGGGGGCGAAGGTCTCCGGGTCCTCGGCGGTGATGCGGCATTCGATGGCGTGGCCGGAGAAGCGGATGTCCTCCTGCCCGTAGCCGAGCCGCTCGCCGGCCGCGACGCGCACCTGCTCCTTCACCAGGTCGATGCCGCAGAGCATCTCGGTGACGGGGTGCTCCACCTGCAAGCGGGTGTTCATCTCGATGAAGGCGAACTGCCCGTCCTGCCACAGGAACTCGAGCGTGCCGGCGTTGCGGTAGCCGAGCTCCCGCAGCGCCCGCACCACCCGCGCGCCCAAGGCGTCGCGCTCCGCCGCCTTGAGCGCGGGCGATCCCGCCTCCTCCACCAGCTTCTGGTGCCGCCGCTGGAGCGAGCAGTCGCGCTCGCCGAAGTGCACCACGTCGCCGTGCGCGTCGGCCAGCACCTGCAACTCGATGTGGCGCGGCCGGTCGAGGTACTTCTCCAGGTACACCGCGTCGTCGCCGAAGGCGGCCTTAGCCTCCGTGCGGGCGACGCGGAACGCCTCCTCCAGCTCGTCTTCGGAGCGGGCCACCTTCATGCCGCGCCCGCCGCCGCCCGCCGCCGCCTTGATCAGCACCGGGTAGCCGACATCTCCCGCGACGCCCCGCGCCTCCTCGAAGGAGGCGAGGGCGCCGGGGCTGCCCGGCACCAGCGGCACGCCCAGGCGCCGCATGGCGTCCTTGGCGGCGATCTTGTCGCCCATCATGCGGATGTGGGCGGGCGAGGGGCCGATGAAGGCCAGCCCGTGCGCCTCCACCATCTCCGCGAAGCCGGCGTTCTCCGACAGGAAGCCGTAACCGGGATGGATCGCGTCGGCGCCGGTGATGGCGGCGGCGGAGATCAGCGCGGCGGTGTTGAGGTAGCTGTCGCGCGCCGGCGGCGGACCGATGCACACGCTCTCGTCCGCCAGCCGCACGTGCATCGCGGCCGCGTCCGCCGTGGAATGAACGGCCACGGTGCGGATGCCCATCTCCTGGCAGGCGCGGTGGATGCGTAGCGCGATCTCGCCGCGGTTGGCGATCAGCACCTTGCCGATCGGGTGGGGACGGGCCGGCTTGGACGGCGGCACCGGGCGGGGCCTATTCCACGACCATCAAGGGTTCGCCGTACTCCACCGGCATCCCTGGCTCCACCAGGATGCGGGTTACGGTGCCGGCGCGCGGGGCGCGGACCTGGTTGAAGGTCTTCATGGCCTCGATCAGCAGCAGCGTCTGCCCCTGCGCCACCTTGGAGCCCAAGGTCACGAAGGGCGCCGCGCCCGGCTCCGGCGCCAGGTACACCACGCCCACCATCGGGGAGGCGATCAGGCCGGGGTGCTTCGGGTCGATCGCGTCGGCGGAGGACAGCGCCGCCGCGGTGGCGGCGGCGGCCGAAGCGCCGGCCACCGCGGCGGCGCCGGGCATCCCGATCGCCGGGGCACCCGCGAAACCGTGCGCCGGTGGCGGCGCCGGCATGAAGGCGGGCGGCCAAGCGTAGGCGGCCGGCGCCTGGGCGGCGATGGTGCGCGCGACGCGGATGCGGCTGTCCTTCTCGACCACTTCGATCTCGGAAAGGTCGGTGTCCTTCAGGATCTGCGCCAGGGCGCGGATCGCCTCGGGATCGAATTGGATGCCGCTGCTCATTCGTCCTCGTCCGTGAGGGGGGCGTCGCCGTCGTCGGCCGCGCCCGGCACGACCCGCTCCGCCATCGCCCGGAGCGCCAGGGCGTAGCCCCCGACGCCCAGACCCGCGATGACGCCGGTCGCCGCCTTGGAAACGTAGCTCCGGTGCCGGAATTCCTCCCGGCGGTGGATGTTGGTGATATGGACCTCGATCACCGGCAGGTCCACCGCCAGTAGCGCGTCCATCAAGGCGATAGAGGTGTGGGTGTAACCGGCCGGGTTGATGACGATGCCGGCCGCGCGCCCGCGGCACTCCTGCACCCAGTTGATCAATTCGCCCTCGGCGTTGGTCTGCCGGAAGTCGATGGCCAAGCCGAGTTCGTCCGCCGTCTCGGCGCAGAGCGCCTCCAGGTCGTCGAGCGTCGCGGCGCCGTACTTCTCCGGCTCGCGCAAACCGAGCATGTTGATGTTGGGTCCGTTCAGCACGGCGATGAGCGGCGGGGTCACGGCTCCGGTCCCGTTCCAGCGGAAGGGGCGGGCCGTATCACGGGAACGTGCGCGGGAGCAAGCCCGGCATCGGGCAGGTGGAACTCCGGTACCGCAATGACCGTGGAAGGTGGGCAGTGCCGCCTGCCGATGGTCAACCCATTGCCATGTCCCGTAGCGTGAGCAGGTCGCGCTGGACCCATTCGGCATCGGCTTGGGACTTTGCGTCGGGCATCCCCGGTTGCCGGAACAAGGTCACCAGGACCTCCGCCCTGCCCGCGTTCGGGACCACCCTCATGGGAACGTAGACCTCCGGGCCGCTCCCCACGTCGACGTAGTGGTCCATGACTCCGAGCGGGTTGTGGCCCGTGAAGCGTATCCTGATCGGTCCTTCCGGCCCCTTGGCCTTCCAAGCTTCGCCGTCCTTGTCCAAGGATGACCCGCTCAGGCCGGATGCCCATTCCAGGAAGCATTCTGGCCGCCAGATGGCTTCATGAAGGTCCCGCCATGGTTGGCCGATGGAGACGCCGACCGTCCGGGCTTCGAGCATACCGCCTCCGATTTGCTTTCCGTCGCTTCCGTCAGATTGTCCGGGAGTCATCGAGACGCCATCGTCAGGCGGTAGTCGCCGCCGCCGACGGGTCCTCCGGCCGGCCGTTCCCGGCCGCCGCGCGCGCGCGCGCCGCCTCCACCGCTTCAGCCAGCCCCGTCCGGAACCGCACCCGCGGCGGCCGCACGCCGTGGAGCAGCAGCGCGCGCCGGATCGGCGGCCGTGCCCCGGCGATGTAGACGGCGGCGCCGGCCCGGTGCGCCTTGCGCACGAAACCCTCGATGGTGGTCGCCGCCGTGGAGTCCAGCACCGGCACCGCCGATACGTCGATCACGTAGGCCTTGGGGTGCTCCGCCAAGCGGTCCAGCACCGCCGAGACCGCCGCCGCCGTGCCGAAGAAGAAGGCGCCGGAGATGCGGTACACCACCACGTCCCGGTCGGTCGCCACCGCCGGGTCGTAAGGCCCGCGTTCGGCCCCGTTCGCCGTGTCCGCCTTGTCGGCCTCCACCACGGGCCGTTCGTGCTCCACCTCCACCGCTTGCGACATGCGGTGCAGGAACAGCAGCGCGCCGAGCCCGAAGCCGACCAGGATGCCCTCCGTGAGGTCGCGGAACACCACCAGCCCGAAGGTGGCGAGCAGCACTACGGCGTCGCCGCGCGAGGCCCGCAGCAAGGTGGCGAAGGCGTCCTTCTCCGCCATGTTCCACGCCACCACCGCCAGCACGGCCGCGAGCGCCGCCAGCGGCACGAAGGCGGCCAGCGGCGCCGCGGCGAGCATGAACAGCAGCAGGAAGGCCGAGTGCAGCATCCCCGCCACCGGCCCGCGCGCGCCGGAGCGCACGTTGGTCGCCGTCCGCGCGATGGTGCCCGTCACGCAAAACCCGCCGAACAGCGCCGAGCCGATGTTCGCCGCCCCTTGCGCCACCAGTTCGCAATTCGAGCGGTGCCGCCGGCCGGTCATGGAATCCGCCACCACCGCCGAGAGCAGGCTCTCGATGCCGCCGAGCAGCGCGAAGGAGAGCGCGACCGGCAGGATCTCCACGACCTTCTCCACCGACAGCTCCGGCAGCCGCGGCGCCGGCAAGGACGAGGGGATGCCGCCGAAGCGGCTGCCGATCGTCTCGACCGGCAGGTCGGACAGAGCCACGGCGGCCGCGGCCAGGACCACGGCGACGAGGAAGGCCGGCCACTTCGGCCGCCAGCGCCGCAGCGCCAGGATGGCGCCGACCGCCAGCGCCGCCACCGCGCAGGCCCAGGGATTGGCGGTCGGCAGCGCCTCCCAGAGCGCGGCGAGCTTCGGCAGCAACGGCCCTGGCTCCCTCGGCAATTCGAGGCCGAGCAACTCCTTGAGCTGGCTGGCAAAGATGATGACGGCGATCCCCGCCGTGAACCCGACCGTGACCGGGTAGGGGATGTACTTGATGAAGGTGCCGAGCCGCAGGAATCCCACCGCGAGCAGGATCAGCCCCGACAGCGCCGTGGCCAGGATCACCCCGTCCACCCCGTGCCGCTCCACCGCCGCCGCCACCAGCACGATGAAGGCGCCCGCCGGCCCGCCGACCTGGAACCGGCTGCCACCGAGCAGGGACACGAGGAAGCCGCCCACGATCGCGGCGTAGAGTCCCCGGTCCGGCGTCAGCCCGGACGCGATGGCGATGGCCATTGACAACGGCAGCGCCACGATGGCGACGGTCAGCCCCGCCACCGCGTCCGCCCTCAGGTGCCGGAGGCCGTACCCCTCGCGCAGCACGGTCACGAGCTTCGGGGTGAACAGCTCCGCGAAGGTGGGGGCGGTCGGGGTCGGGGTGGCCATCCGGGTCCGTTCTCAGCGAAGATCGCGTCCCCGCCGCTCTCGGCGGTCGGCGATCGCGTCGCCGCAACAAAACCACGGGCATGCCGTCCTGCCCAGGATTTCCGTGCCGACGGCGCCGGGCGGTTCCCCCGGCCGCCTTGCCCCGGCCCCTCGCGCTCGCCATGTTCGGCGCATGGCGACGGCGACGGCGACGGTGGCGACCATACCCATTACGGTGAACGGCGAGGCGCGCGAGGTCCCGGCGCCCGCGACGGTGGCCGACCTCCTCGGCGCCATCGGCCTTGACACCCGCAAGGTGGCGGTGGAGCGCAACATGGAGATCGTGCCGCGGTCGGCTTACGCAGAGACGGCACTCGCCGCCGGCGACGCGTTGGAGATCGTCCACTTCATCGGCGGAGGCTGAACGCATGATGGACGGCATTCCCCCGAATCAGACGCTGGCCGGCGACGACACCTGGGAGGTCGCGGGCCGCCGCTTCCGCTCCCGTCTGATCGTCGGCACCGGCCGCTACAAGGACCTGGAGGAGACCGGCCGCGCCATCGAGGCGAGTGGCGCCGAGGTCGTCACCGTCGCGGTGCGGCGCGTGAACCTCGCCGATCCGAAGGCGCCCATGCTCCAGGACTTCGTGGACCCGCGGCGCTACACCTACCTGCCCAACACCGCCGGCTGCCACACCGCGCAGGACGCCGTCCGCACGCTCCGCCTCGCCCGCGAGGCCGGCGGCTGGAACTTGGTGAAGCTGGAGGTGCTCGGCCCGCCGCCCTTCCTCTACCCCGACATGCGCGCCACCTTCGAAGCGGCCGAGGCGCTGCTGAAGGACGGCTTCGAGGTGATGGTCTACTGCTCCGACGACCCCATCGCCGCCAAGCGACTGGAGGAGATGGGCTGCGTCGCCATCATGCCCCTCGGCGCCCCGATCGGCTCGGGCTTGGGCATCCAGAACCCGGTGATGATCCGCGCCATCGTGGAGCAGTCCAAGGTGCCGGTGCTGGTGGACGCCGGCGTCGGCACCGCGAGCGACGCGTCGGAGGCGATGGAACTCGGCTGCGACGCGGTGCTGATGAACAGCGCCATCGCGCACGCGAAAAACCCGGTGCTGATGGCCCGCGCCATGAAGGCCGCGGTGGAGGCCGGGCGCCTCGCCTACCTCGCCGGCCGGATGCCTCGCCAGTACGCGGCGGACCCTTCGAGCCCCTTGGGCGGGTTGATTCGCTAGCCGCGTCCCGGGCAGGCTTCCCACGGCCGCCGCCACGCCTCCCTTCGCCGAAGCGGCAGCACCGCACCGGCGCCGGGCCGGAACCTTCAGCCCGCACGGGCGACGCAGGGGATGAAGCTCTCAGGGGCGGAGAGCAGCAACTCGATCTCGGCCGCGAGCCGCGCGTCGCCGGTGAGCGCGGGCGCGCGGTCGTCCCGGCGGCGGCGGAGGGTATCCAGGATCGCCAGATCCTCCGGACTGCCGTAGGCATCCCGCATCAGCGCCAGCCCGGGCTCGCCGAAGAAGCGGTGCATGATCTCCAAGAAGAGCTTGCGTTCCCGGACGTAGGACGCCAGCGCCCGGTCGAGCTCCGCGCCCTCGGCGCCGGCGACGTGCCGCGCCGTCAGGAGCTTGCGGCCGAGGTAGCGTTCCGGCTTGACCTCCGACGAGTCGCGGCCGTGCCCGGTGCCGTAGGCCTGCACCAAGGCGGGGTCGGGCGGGCGCAGCCGGTAAAGGCTACGGTCGCCTACGCGGTAGGGCTCGGTGGCGAAGCACCGCGCGGCGAGCGGGTCGGCGGCGGCGAGGCGCTGCAACTCCTGCGTCGGAGTCAGCGGCAATGCCCGCCCCTTCGCGATGGTCACGCCGCCGGCGCTGGAGAAGACCCCCCGCTCGCCCTCGTGCAGGAGTTCTTTGATGCCGGCGACCAACGCTTCGCCGCTGAGCCTCGACAGGATCGTCCTGGCACCGCCCGAGTGCTGCACCATGACCCAGAGGTAGAGGGCGGCCATTCCGCCGAAGCCGAGGACCAGGAGCCGGCGGTTGGCGGGGGTCAGGCCGAGGGGGTTCCCGCGCTGGCCCGCGCTGACGCGGCCGAACACGCCGCGCCCGACGGGCGCCGGCGCGGACCCGAGCCCCGGCGCGGTTCCGCAGCCGAAGCCGCCGCCGCCACGGCCCGCCGCCCCGTCCGCGGCGGTCCGCGTGTCCCGGCGAGCGACGGGCACGTGCGCCATGGCGCCCGACAGGCGCTCCAGGACGGCGACGCGCTCCGCGATCGTCGGGTGCGAGGCGAAGGGGCCGTCCACCGCGCCGTCGATCATCATGGCGTCGAACTGGACGCCGACGCCCTCCACCGCGCTGCGGCCCTCGATGCACAACAGGGCCGAGATCAGCGCCGCCGGGTTGTGCGTCATCCGCACCGCCTCCGCGTCGGCGACGAACTCGCGCGAGGACGAGATCAGCAGGCGCGAGACGCGGGCGAGGGCGAACGCGGCGCCGTTGGCGAGCCCGGCGGCGAAGCACAGGAAGAGGAACGGCGGCACCAGGACGCAGAGGACGACCTGCTTCCAGTCCACGATGCGCAGCGGACCTTGCCGCCGCAGACATTCGAGGTTGTCCATCAGCACGTTGGCCGCCGCCATGAGGCGGATGTCCCCGTTCCTGATGTGCGCGATCTCGTGCGCCACCACGGCCGCCAGCTCGTCGTCGTCGAGCGCCTCCACCAGGCCGCGCGTCGCCACCACCACAGCGGAGCGGGCGCCGAGGCCGCAGGCGAAGGCGTTGCGCGCCGGGCTGTCGATCAGCCCGACCTTCGGCAGGGGGAGGCCCGCGGCGATGGCTTGGGTTTCCACCGCGTCGACCAGCCGCCGCTCCGTCCACCGGTCGACGTAGCGGAACGCGACGGTGGTGCGGACGGAGGCGACGTGGCGCGAGAACTGGACGATGAAGAGCAGCACGCCGGCCGCGAAGACGAGCGGTACGTAGCGCTCCGCGTAGCCGAAGGTGCCCAGGGGCGGCGCGTGCAGCGGGTCCAGGAACAGCAGCGGCAGGAACAGCACGACGGCGGCGACCACCTGGAACGCGACCAGGAAGCCGCCGAACATCGCCGCGGAGCGCAGGTCGTTGCGCTTCACATGGCCGTAGAAGCCGTTCACCCGCAGCATGGTCGAATTCCTTGGTCCGCGGCGGCGGCGGCGATGCGTCCTTCTCGCCGGCGGGCGGCGGGGCCGGTCAGAATCGGACGGGGGCCGGTTCGTCCATCAGCACGCGTTCGACGCCGAGGTCGAAAGGCTTGCGGCGGCCGAGCCGCGCGGCGGCGCCGATCGCGTTGCCGGGGAACTGGCGCAGGGTGGCGTTGAACTCGTCCACGGCGAGATTGTAGAAGCGCCGCGACGCCGTGATGCGGTTCTCCGCGTCCGCCAACTCCTTGCGCAGCTCGCGGAAGTGCGCGGAGGCTTGCAGCTCGGGATAGCGCTCCACCACGGTCATCAAGGAGCTGATGCTCTGGCCGACCTGCGTTTCGGCCTCGAGCCGCATCTCCGGGCCGGCCGCCTTCAAGGCGCCTGCCCGCGCCTTCGTCACCTCCGTCAGCACGGCGAATTCATGGCCGACGAAGCCGCGCACCGTCTCCACCAACCCGGGGATAAGGCTGTGGCGGTGCTTCAGATGCACGTCCACGTCTGCGAAGGCCGTGTTGCAGCGCTCGTCCAAGGCCACCAGCCGGTTGTGGGTCGACCACGCGACCGCGCCGGCGAGGAGGCCGCCGCCCCCTGCGGCATAGACGAAGAAGTCCATGGACAGGCCCCCTTGGTTTCCACCCGCGCCCCGGCGCGCGGCGGTCGCGTCGAGGCCGGCGGTCGCGGCCTTCGCTGTTTCGCCCGGAGGCCGCGGCCTCCGGCGTGTTCCAGGCTTCGATCCGGTTCGCCGCTGGCCGGTCACTCGCCCCCGCGGGTGGACCGCAGGGCCGCCATGCGCTGGGCGATCGCGGCGCTCTTCTGCAGCGTGGCGATCTCGGCGACCTTCGCGGCCGTTTGCGCGTCGGCGCGGGCGATGCCGGCGACGCCGCCGGCCCCCGCCATGGCGCGGTCGAACGCCGCCTCGGCCCGCTCCACCTTGCGCTCCGTGCGCCGGTCCGGCCGCGCCGGTCCGTCGCCGCCGAGCGACGCGTCCCGCTGCGCCGCCTCGAACGCCGCGAGGGCCTCCTCCATCCGCGACTTGCGCGCGGCGAGGGCGACCAAGCACTCCTCCAGGCGGCCCGCCTCGCCCGCGGCCTCGGCCTGCGCCGCGTCCAGGCGCTGCGCTTGCGCCTCGAAGTCGAGTTGGCGGGACAGGGCCGCCTCGGCCAAGTCGTCGCGGTTCTCGGCAAGGGCGAAGCGCGCCTTCTCGTCCAGCGCGGCGATCTGGTCGCGGAACATCCGCTGCTGCCGCATGGCTTGTAGCCGGCGGGCCGTGGCGGCCTCCTGCTCGGAGCGGACCTCGTCCACCGCGCGGTCCACCTCGCGGATGGCCTCGCGCATCACGCCCGTGCCGCCGGCGCGCTCCATCGCATCGACCGCGTCTTCGATGCCTGCCGACACCAAGCGCCTGACGCGCACGAACACCGATTCGGCCATAGCTTCCTCGTCGAGTCTCTTTGTGTTGATATCACAACATTTGGCGGCGGGCAATCGCCTCGGGAGCCGGGAAATAGACGAGCCCACCGCCCGGAGCCGGCGAGACGGCGGTGGAGGCGGCCACCGGATCGAGGGGGCGAGAGCGCAACGGCGCGGCGCCACAGGCACGTCCGCGCCACGGTAGGGCCACCGACCGCCCGCGCCTCACCCCGCCCGGCGCACCGCCAAGTCCGCCAGGAACCGCTCCACCGCGTCCATCCCGCGCCCGGCCGGGTCGTCCGCCAGGGCCGGGTGCCCGGCGCCGCGCAGCAGCACGAACTCCGCCCGCCCGCCCGCCGCCGCCGCCACGCGCCGGCCGTGCTCGTGCGGGATGAGGCGGTCCGCGTCGCCGTGCAGCACCAACACCGGCGCCCGCACCGTCGGCAGCCGCGAGATGCTGTCGAAGTGGTGGCGAAGCAGCCGCCGCGCCGGCAGCCAGCGGTACATCGCGGCGGCCAGGTCGGCCACAGAGGTGTAGGGCGCGTCCAGCACCAGCGCCCGCACCGGCCGCTCCGCCGCCACCATCACCGCCACGCCCGAACCGATGCTCTCGCCGCACACCACCGGCGCCGCCTCGCCCCAGGTGGCGGCCAGCCAATCGAGGTGCGCCCGCGCGTCGAGCAGGAATCCGGCTTCCGAGGGCGCGCCGGGGTTGCCGCCGTAGCCCCGGTACTCCGCCAGCACCACGCCGTAACCGGCTTCCGCGAAGGGCAGGAGCAGCGGCGCCCGGTCGGCGGCGTTGCCGGCCCGGCCGTGGAACACCACCAGCGTCGGCCATCCGGGCAACGGCTCCGCGGCCCAGAAGGAAAGCCCCAACCCGTCGGCGGTGGAAACCCGCTCGGAGCGGAACCGCGCTTCCGCCAGCGACGTGGGCACGGCGCCGAGCGGCCGCGGGTCCGGGCGGAAGATCAGGCTGTCCTGCCGGTGCCACACCGTGGCCACCGCGCAAATCCAGAGCGCGGCCAGGAAGGCGGCGAGCGTGGCGGCGAAGGCGAGCAGCGGGGCGTCGAACCCCGGCTGGGCGGCGGCGGTCGCAAAAGCGGCGGCGTTGGCGGCAGGCGGCACGCGGGCGCTCCTCCTGGCTCGCGCGCCGCCGGGACCCTCCCGCAGGCCCGCCGTGGCGCTTGGCCGTTACGAAAACGGTACACCCCCAGGCTTCGTTCCCGGCGAGCAAATGATTTTGAGGTTGCTGTGGCCCAAGGGCACCTGCGCCCCGGCGCCGCGTGCTACCGTCCGGCCGGGCGAAGGGGACGGGATCACCGCGTGGCCGACGACGACGGACTCGTGTTCTACACCAACCCGATGTCGCGCGGCCGGACCGTGCGCTGGCTGCTGGAAGAGGTCGGCCGCCCCTACCGCACCGAGCTGCTCGACTACGGCCCGGCGATGGAGGCGTCCGCCTACCGGGCCATCAACCCCATGGGCAAGGTCCCGGCCATTCGGCACCGCGGAACGGTCGTCACCGAAGCCGCCGCCATCTGCGCCTATCTCGCCGACGCTTTCCCGGAGGCCGGCCTCGCGCCGCCGCCCGGCGACCCGCTGCGCGGCCCCTACCACCGCTGGATGTTCTTCGCCGCCGGCCCGCTGGAAGCGGCGGTGACGAACAAGGCCTTCGGCTTCACGGTGCCCGAAGGCCGCGAAAGGACCGCGGGCTACGGCAGCTACGCCCGCGCCATGGACGCGCTCGAAACCGCCGTGTCCGGCGGCCCATACGTCGCGGGCGATCGCTTCACCGCCGCCGACCTCTACCTCGGCTCGCACATCGGCTGGGGCTTGGCGTTCGGCACCATCGAGAAGCGGCCCGCCTTCGAGCGCTACTGGGAGCGCGTCGGCGCGCGGCCGGCCGCCTTGCGCGCGAGGGCGATCGACGACGCGCTCATCGCCGGGCGCCAACACGCGCCGCCGGCCTAGTAGGACAGCTTCCCCAACGCCGCCACGACGGCGGCGAGGAAAGCCAGGAAGTAGGCTACGGCGACCGCGCCTGCCAGCGCGTCGGCGGCGTTGTCCAGGGCGGTGTGCAACGGTCGGAACATCGTGCCTCCATCGCGCGGTTTTCGCGCGTCCGGACCGATCCTGCGCGGCCGGCCAGACGGCGGCTGTGCGGCGGCGCACGGGCCGACGCCCCGGTCCGCGCCGGCGCGCCGGCCCGCACGGGCGGAGGGGAGCGGCCCCCCGAGCCTTGCCACCGCCGCCCCCCGCGCTGAACATCCCCGCAAGCAAGGGGGGAGGGCTCACATGGCCGCCGCGGCGACACCGCTGGGGTTCATCGGCCTCGGCATGATGGGGCTGCCCATGGCGCGCTCGCTGCTGCGCCACGGCCGCGCCCTCGTGGCCTGCGACCCGAGCGAGGCGGCGCGCGACGCCTTGTCCGAAGGCGCCGGAGCCGGCGCCGTCCGCTTCGCCGCCACGCCGGCCGGAGTCGCCGAAACGGCCGAAACGGTCGTCCTCGTGCTGCCCGACAGCAAAGCCGTCGCGCAGGTGGTGGAAGGTCCTGGCGGCCTGCTCGCCGCGCTCCGGCCCGGCCACCTCGTGGTGGACATGGGCTCCTCGCTCCCCGCGGAAACGCGCCGCCTCGCCGCCGCCGCCGCGGAGAGGGGCGCCGCCTTCCTGGACGCGCCCGTCTCCGGCGGCGTGGCCAAGGCGCGCGACGGGACGCTCGCCATCATGCTCGGCGGCGATGACGAACCTTGCGCCCGCGCCGAGCCGGTGCTGCGCGAGATGGGCGCCCCGCCGATCCGCACCGGCCCGGTCGGCAGCGCCCACGCCATGAAGGCGCTCAACAACTATGTCTACGCCGCCGGGCTGCTCGCCGCCGCCGAAGCGGTGCGCATGGCCGAGGCGCTCGGCCTCGACCTCCACGTGTTCACCGACGTGCTGAACGCCTCCTCCGGCCGCAACGTCGCCACCGAGACCAAGCTCAAGAGCGACGTGCTCACCGGCCGCTACGCCGCCGGCTTCCAACTCGGCCTGATGCGCAAGGACCTGGAAACCGCCGGTTCCATCGCCGCCGAGACCGGCCTCGACGCGCCGGGCCTGTCGCTCTGCCGCGCGCTCTGGGCGGAGGCGGTGGAGAAGCTCGGCCCGCGCGTGGACAACCTCGAGATCCACCGCTTCCTCGGCCAACGGGAGACCGCGCCGCGATGACCGCGACCACGACGCCGACCATCCGCCGCCGCGCCGCCCTGCTGGCCGCGCCCGCCGCCCTGTTCGCGGCGCCCGCCGCGCCGCGCGCGCAGGGCGCCGCGTGGCCCGACCGCCCGATCCGCCTGGTCGTGGCCTTCCCCGCCGGCAGCGTCACCGACACGCTGATGCGCCACCTCGCCGAACCGCTCGGCCGCGAACTCGGCCAGCCGGTGGTCGTGGACAACCGCCCCGGCGGCAACGGCGTGGTCGGCACCGAATCGGCGGCGCGCGCCGCGCCGGACGGCCACACCTGGTGCGTGCTGAGCGTCACCAACGGCGCGCTCAACACCTACACCATCCGCCGCCTGCCCTACGACCCGCTGAAGGACTTCGCGCCCGTCGGCTTCGTCGCCGACACCGCCTACATCCTGGTGGTGGCCGCATCCCACCCCGCGCGCGACCTGCGCGGCCTGCTCGACTTGGCGAAGCGGCGCCCCGGCCAGCTCACCTTCAGCCACGGCAATTCCTCCGCCCACATCGCCTCGGCGACGATGGCGCGCCTCGCCGGCGTGGAGATGACGGCCGTGCCATACCGCGGCGGCCCGGAGGCGCTGACGGACGTGATCGCCGGCCGCATCGACAGCACCTTCACCGACTTCCCCGCCGGGATGCCGCAGATCCGCGAAGGCAAGGTGCGCGCCCTGGCCGTCACCTCCGCGCAACCGCTCCCGCTGGCGCCCGACATCCCGCCCGTGGCCGCCGTGCTGCCGGGCTTCGAGCTGTCCGCCTGGTTCGGCATGGGCGTCCCCGCCGGCACGCCCGCCCCGGTCATCGCCCGCGCCAACGCCGCGCTGAACGCGGTGCTGCGCTCGCCCGAACTGGCCGAACGCGTCGGCCGCCTCGGCTACACCCCGCGCCCGACCGAGCCGGAATGGTTCCGCGACTTCCTGCGCGCGCAGATCGAGACGCTCGGGCGGCAGGCGAGGGAGGCGGGGCTGGAGGTTTCGGGGTAGGGGAGGGACGAACCCCCCGAAGCTCGGCGACACGGGCCGTCAGGGCGGGGAAGCGCGGCCCGCTCCGGCGCGCGCACCGCGCGCCGCGCGCGCCTCGGCTTTGCGGGCGCGGCGGTGGTCGGCGACCACGGCGCGGAAGGTCGCGCGGATCAGGCCGTCCACCAGCGGCGGCGGCGGTTCAACGCCCGGCGGCGACCGCCAAGGCGGCGACGAGGAAGTCGGCGTTGCTGAACTTCGGGCGGCGCATGGCTCTGGAATATGTGTTCCAAAACTCATGCGAAGACGCGTTATCCTGCCCGTGACCTCTCGCGGGAGGGCGGCCCGATGCCTGATGCGGCGCAGTCAAGCACCGAGGAACGGAGCCTCGCCCGCCTGCTCGCCGCGCCCCGCAACGCCATCGCCGAGGTTCCGATCTGCTGGGTGGTCACCGCCGCCGAGGACGGCAGCGCCGGTCAATACTACGGCGTGGCGATGCCGGCCAACCGAGCCCGCAGAAGGCAGGAGGCCAAGGTGGACGACGAAGCCAACCACACGACCCTCCGTGATGCGAACAGCGACGCCTCCCGCAACGGCGGCCATGTCCCGCGCGCGCAGGACTCCATCCGATCACCGAGGCCGATCGCCGGCGATCGCGCCCGCCTCGGCGGGCAGGCCGAGGCGGGCGCCGGAAGGGCCGCAGCGGAAGCGCGGATCGGGCCCACCCGGCGGGCCGCGCTGCTTGGTGGCGCGGCCGTCGTCGCGGCGGGCGCGTTGCCGGCGCCCAGCGTCCACGGCCAGACCACGGGCGGCCGGCTGAGCGTCGGCTTCTGGGACCACTGGGTTCCCCCTGCCAACGAGGTGATGCGCCGGATCGTCGCCGAGTGGGGCGAGAAGAACCACGTCGAGGTCCAGTTGGACCTCATCACCTCCGTCGGCAACAAGCTGCTGCTGACGGTCACGTCCGAGGCGCAGGCGCGGCGCGGGCACGACGTGCTCACCTTCGGTGCCTGGGGGGTGCGCGACTATAGCCACCTATTGGAGCCGGTGGACGAGGTCATGGGCCGCTTGGTCCAGCAGCATGGGCCTGCCAACCCCACGGCGGAATACTTGGCAAAGGGGGAAGGAGGCTGGCGCGCGGTGCCGGCGACCTCCGGCACCCAGTACAAGGGCTCGGCGGCCCGCATGGACCTGATGCGCCAGCACGCCGGCATAGACGTGCAGGCCATGTACCCGGCTGAGCCGCGGCTCGGGCCCGACGCGGACCAGTGGACCTGGGAGACCTTCCTGACGGCGGCGCGGAAGTGCAACGCGGCGGGCGTCCCCTTCGCCCTGCCGGCGGGCACCTTCACCGACGCCACTGACTGGATCGGCGCGATGTTCCGCTGCTTCGGGGCGGATCTGGTGGACGCCAGGGGCAACATCACCGTCCGCGGAAACGACAGGGTGGGGCAGATCCTGGATTACGCCGCGCGGCTGTTCCAGCACATCCCGAACGAGATGTTCGCGGCCGACGACGCCACCAACAACCGCGCGTTGATCGGCGGCCGCTCTGCGCTGATCTTCAACCCGCCCTCTGCTTGGGCGGTGGCGAAGCGCGACGCGCCGCAGGTGGCCGAGCAAACCTGGCACTTCCCGAGCCCGAAAGGCCCGGTCGGCCAATTCGTCCCGCACCAGCCGCTATTCTGGGGCATATGGAGCTTCAGCCGCGCCAAGCCGGCGGCCAAGGCGCTGCTGGAGCACCTGTCGCAACGCGAGCAGGTGGCCAAGATGGTCGCCGGCTCCGAAGGCTACGACATCCCGCCCTTCGCCTCGCTGACCGACTTCGACACCTGGTCCACGGTCGGGCCGCCGCGCGGGACGGTGTTCAACTATCCCCTCAGGCCGCACCACGGCGCCATGCCCAGCATCGCCTGCGAACCGGCCCCGCCGGAGATCGGGGTGCGGATGTACCAGCAGGGCGTGCAGGCGAGGATGATCGCGCGCCTGGTGCAGAACAAGGAGCCGATGGATCGCGTGCTGGCCTGGGCCGAGCGCGAGATCGAAGGCTTCAAACGCGGCTGACGTCGAGGCGCCAGCCTACGTGCCTGCCACAATGCGGGCGCGCCCGGGCTTGCGCCCGCAATTCACGCCCGACTACTGCGGCGCCTACGTCCGGGACCCGATGCTTCGATTGACTTCTTCCCTGGACCGATCTAAGATTTAAATCCTAGAGACCGGACTACGACGTTGTCACCGCCGCCGCTCCGTCAGCAAAGCCAGCGTCGTCAGCGCCACCCAAGGCAACACCGGCGCCACCAGCGCCGCCGCGTCCTTCCGCCCCCCGCGCCGCGCACGCTCCACGATCACCGCCGCCGTGCCCGCGATCACCGCATTCCCCGCGTAGGTCGCGGCGCGCGAGCGGATGCCGTCCGTGTAGAGCGGGTAGGTCACGCACATCAGCCACAGCCCGTCCACCAGCCGCCGCTCCCGCGGCAGCCCGCGCAGCCGCGCCCGTGCCACGCCGAAGCAGGCGAACAGCGCCGTCCACACCATCCCGATCAGCGGCGCCGGCGGCGTGAGGGGCGAGTCCGGCTCCCGCGGCGGCGCCGCAACCGCCTCCGCCGCGCTGATGAGCGACCCCGCACCCACGTAGCCGAGCGCCCCGACCAGCGCCTCCTCGTCCCGCGTCATGCCCAGCCCCTTTTGTCCGAATGCTGCAAAACGCGGCCCACCGGGCCGCGCGATGCCCGGCAGGCCAACGCCCCGGCCCGCGCCGCCGCAGCCTTCACATCGGGGTGTGCCGCAGCCCCGACCGGCCGAGGGCGGCGGCGGGGCGGGGAGGCGGAGCCGCCCCTACTTGCCCCCCGCCAGCGCGAACTCCGTCGCCTCGGCCCCCGGCTCGGCGTCGGAGGCCAGCACCCGCGCCACCGGCAGGGCGATCTCCGCCCGCAACCCGCCCCCGTCCCAGTGCAGGGACAGGCACCCGCCGAGCTGCCCTTCCAAGGTCGCCTCGATCATGCGCGAGCCGAAGCCCCGCCGCTTCGGCGGCGCAACCACCGGCGGCCCGCCGCTTTCCGCCCAGGTGATGCGCAGCGTCCCCGTGCCCGGGTCGAGGCGCCAGCGCAGCGACACCCGCCCTTCCGGCACCGACAAGGCGCCGTGCTTGGCGGCGTTGGTCGCCAGCTCGTGGATCGCCATCGCCACCGGCTGCACCGCGGAGGCCACCAGCGCCGCCGGCGGGCCTTCCAGCCCCGCCACGCCGGGCGGCAGCCCGCCCAGCTCGCGCGCCGCCACCGCGCCGAGCTCCGCCGCCGCCCAGCCCCGCTCGGCGAGCAGGGTGTGCGCCCGGGCCAGTGCCGCCACCCGCCGCTCCACCGCCGCGGCGAACTCCTCCGGCCGGCCGCGCGGCGTCAGGCGCAGCACGGATTGCACCACGGCCAGCAGGTTCTTCGCCCGGTGGTCCACCTCGCGCGCCAGCAGCGCGCGCCGCGCCTCCGCTTCCCGCTGCTCGCTGACGTCGCGGGAAACGCCGGCGATGCGCAACGGCGCGCCGGTTTGGGGGTCGCGCTCCACCACGGCGCCGGAACTCGACACCCAGGCCCAGCCCTCGGCCGGCGGGCGGCGGCGCACCCGGAACTCGGCCGCGTAGCGCGTCCGCGCGCCGCTCTTCATGTCGCGGAAGGCGTCGCGGAGGATCGCCCGGTCGTCCGGGTGGAGCTGTTGGACCCAGCCCTCGAAGCGGAAGCCGTCGCCGCCCGGCGACAAGAGGGACTCGCCCGGCCAGCCGACGCGCGCGCCCTCGTCGCGCCGCACGTCGTACGCCCAGGTGGCGAGGTTGCCCGCTTCCACCGCCAAGCGCAGCCGCGCTTCCCGCTCGGCCAAGGCCTCCTCGGCCTGGCGGCGGGCGTGGATGTCCTCGATCACGCCGATCCACTCGGCCGTGCCCTCGCCGTCCTTGGTCGCCACCGGCACGCCCCGGGCGCGCACCCAACGCCACGGTCCGGCGGCGGTGCGGACGCGGAATTCGGTCGACGCGGGCTGGCGGGCCGCGCGGGCCACCGACCACGCCGCCACCGTGGCGGCGCGGTCCTCGGGGTGGACCGCGGCGAGCCAGCCGGTCCCGTTGATCTCGGCCCTTGTCTGGCCGGTCAGCGCGTCCCAGCCGCGCCCCTTCAGCATCCCGCCGGCCGCGTCGCTGCGCCAGATCGCCAGCGCCCCGGCTTCAGCCAGGGCGCGGAAGCGGTGCTCGCTCGCCGCCAGCCCCGCGGTCGCTTCCTCCCGCGCCGCGGCGGCCTCCGCCACCGACCGGCCCAATTCGTCCGCTTCCTGCAAAACGGCGTTGCCGGACGGCCCGGCCCAGGTCGCCCGGCGCAGCTCGCCCCGGAACCGGCGGGCCAGGAGCGCCGCGAGCGCGCCGCCCACCACCAGAAAGACGCCCGAAACCGCGACCACGCGCACCACCGCCCCGTCCAGCGGCGCCTGGAACGCCGCCCTCGGCACGGCGATCACCACGGTGTAGCCGCTGCGCGGCGCCCGCGCGAAGGCGAGGCTCTCGGCGCCCTCGCCGGCCGCGGTGTGGACCACCCCGTCCCCGTCCGGCCGGTCCCCGACCGACCCCGTCGGCAACGCCAAGCGGGTGCCCAGGAACGCGGCCTCGTCGCGCGTGCGAGCGGCGACCACGCCGGCGCGGTCGAGCACCGTGGCCGTCGCGCCGTCTCCCCCGGTGCCCGCCGCCGCGAGCAGGGCGGCCAAGCGGCCCTCCGGCAAGGCGGCGAAGAAGGACAGGTCGGCGGAGTCGTCGCGCGGCCCTGCCGCCGGCACCACCACCGTCGCCGCGGGCCGGCCGGTGTCGGGCAGGACGGCCATGTTGTCGACCTCGGCCCGCCGCGACGCGACCAACGGCGCCAGCCCGGGCCGGACGGTGGCGTCCGGCCTCCGCTCGCCGGCCGGCCAGCACGTGCAAAGCATCTTCCGGCCGTCCGCGGCGGCGAGCACGATGGTCGTGCCGCCGGCTTGGCGCGACAAGGACCGCATCTCGCCCTCGACCGCGTCCATGTCGCCCCGGGCGAGCGCCGCCGAGGCGGCCAGGGCGCGCAAGCCGGTTTCGACCTTCTGGAACTCCGCGTCCACCGCGATGGCGTTGGCCCTGGCCTGGTGCAGGAGCTGGTCCTCGGCCCGGGCCCGCACGGCGCCCCGCGCCTGCCACACGACGAAGCCGGTCAGCGTGGACATCGGCACGACCACCGCCGCGACGAGGAGCAACAGCCAGAGCTTCAAGGGCCAGGGTTTCAGGAACAAAGATCCCTTCATGCGGCGGCGAACGTCCGAGGCGACGCCCACCAGCGGGAACAATCGCTTACGGCGAAATCTAGCCTCCTCACGGATTCGAGAACAGCGTGAAACGCCCTCTGGGAGCCACGGCTGGCGCGATTCTTGTGGGCAACCCTGTGGGCAACCGCGGCGCTGGCCGGGGCGTTGCCCGCCCCGGACGACTCAGCAGGGAAGGACGGGTCCATGGCGGACGAGGGGATGCGGTTGGCGGCCGAAGGGGTCCATGCGACGCCCTTCGAGATACCCGGCGCGACCGGCGAGTTCCGCATCCAGATCCTCAATGAGGACCAAGCGCGCGGCGTCGTCACCAGCATCGTCCACCTGCCGCCCGGCGGCCGCATCCCGGCCCACAAGCACCAAGCGGGCGCCGAAATGCACTACGTCCTGGAAGGCGACCTGATCGAGAAAGGCGAGTCCCTGGGCGCCGGCGCCTTCCTCACCCACGCCCCCGGCGTGGTCCACGGCCCGCATGAGAGCAAGAACGGTGCCCGCGTGCTGACGGTGCAGCAATGGCAGTCGCGCCACGGCGATTTCGATTTCGAAATCGCCGAGGACGCGCAGCCGACCGCCTCCGGCGGCGGCGCGGCCGCGGCCAAAGGCGGCGGCACCGGTGAGCCGGCGGAGGGCGGCGGCAACGTCGGCGAAAGCCCCACCGCCGCGGCCCAGCGGCAGGAAGCGGAACAGTCCCTGGGCAAAGGTTACGGCTGAGCCTTCGCCGGGCGGGCGGCGGTTGTCAGCGCGCCTCCCGCCTCCCGACGACGCCGCCTCCGCCGTCGTAGAAGCGCGGGGTGCCGCCGCGCGTCTCGCTTCGACCGGCGCCGCGCCCTTGCGAGTCGTAGAGGGTGTCCGAGAAGGGTCAGGCTGGTGCCAGTCGGTTCAGCATCAGCCGGA
>NZ_BAAAFZ010000035.1:0-1575 GCF_039523795.1 Craurococcus roseus
CCGCCGTCCAGCGTGTCGTCCCCGGCCCCGCCCAGCAGCGTGTCGGCGCCGCCAAGGCCCAGCAGCGTATCGGCGCCGCCGAAACCTGACAGCAGATTGGCTCCGGCGTTGCCCTTGAGCTGGTCGGCGCCTTCCGTGCCGATCCAGTCGGGCAGCCGGATGTCGATGGTGATGCCCGCCGTCGCCTCGTTGCCGGGGCTTGTGTTGTTCGCCGCGATCGGGCCGTTGACAACGGTGTAGGAGAAGCCGTCCGCCACGCGCGCCCCAGCCCCGAGCGCCAGCGTGTCGGGATCGGCTTGGTCCAGCACGTAGCGCCAGGCGCCACCCGCTTGGAGGAAGAGGGTGCCGTAGGTGCCGGCGACCGCCGCCTCCCCCGATGGGCCGAAGGTCAGCTTGGCGGTCGGCGCGCCTTGGACCGAGGCGCGGAAGACGTTCAGCAAGGCGCTCTGCCCGGCGTCCGGATCGGCGACATTGTCCGCCACCGTGCCGGTGCGTTCCACCGGGCCCGTGACTTGGTTGGCCCGTCCTTCGAGGACGACGGCGCCGCTGGCCGACCTCGCTGTCGGGGCGTCGTTCGCCCCGCGGACGCGCACGGTGACCGTGGACGCGGCCTCGTTTCCGGGTCCGGCGCCGTTCGCCACCGTATAGGCGAACACCTCCTGCGCGATTTGGCCGGCGAGCAGCGCTTGGGTGTCGGTGTCCGCTTGGTCGAGGACGTAGCGCAGCCCGCCATCTGCCTCCAAGAACAACCGGCCGTAGGTGCCCTGGACCGTCGCTTCGCCCGTGACGGGGTCGAAGGCCAGGGCGGATTGCGGGCCGCCCTGGCCGCCCGCCCGGACCACCCGAAGCGATTGCGCCTCACCAGCGTCGGCATCGGCCCAGACGCCGGCCGCCGAGAGGTTGGCGGAAAGCGTCGTGGTGCCCGCCACGTTGTGGCCGGACTCCTGCAACTGGTTCAGGGTGAGCGCCTCGGCCGTCGGCGCGTCGTTCGCCCCGTTGAGCGTGATCGTGACCAGCTGCGTTCCCGTGCCGGTCCCGCCCGCCCCGACCACGCGGCCGAGGACGGCGTCCCCCGCCAGGGTGTGCGACAACCAAGTCGCCGCGAAGCCGCCGCCCGGCAGGGCGATGATTTCGGCGGAGTCCTGCGCGCCGGGGGTTTGCAGGTTGACCTGGAAGCCCGGCGCCCGCGCCGTGCCGGCCGCGGTGAACTCCTGCGCGTAGACGTCCACGTCGAGCCCGGCCTGCTCCGACCAGAGCAGCACGAAGCCGCCGTCCGTGGTGCCGGCCACGCGCGGGTCGAGCTGCGTGCCCGGCGCACCGTCGGAGTGGGCGAGGAAGCGGGCGCCTACCGGCTCACCGTCCGCCGAGAAGACTTGACCGCGGACTTGGTTGTCGTCCTGGCCGGCCCAAGCCACGACGAAGCCGCCGCCGGAAAGCGACGCGATGCGGATCGTGCTCGGCACCACGGGGTCGGTGCCGTCGCCGATGGCCGCCATGGCGGAGCGCGCCGTGCCGTCCGCGTCGACGACGCGGAGGCCGATCCGCGTGCGTCGGGCGGAGGCTTCGCCCGCCTCG
>NZ_BAAAFZ010000035.1:1658-8955 GCF_039523795.1 Craurococcus roseus
GCCGCGCTGCCACGCGAGGGCGAAGCCGCCGTCGGCGAGCGCCGTCGCGCCGATCGCGGTGAACAGCACCGCCGAAGAGGGAGCCCCCTCCAGGAGGTTGGCCGTGACCGGCCCGCCGACCGGCCGGCCCTGCCCGTCATACGCCTGGAACACCACGCCGACGAACTGCGAGGCGCCTTGCGTCCAGCTCCAGGCGATGACGGAGCCGCCGCCCGCGAGCGCCAACGTCGTGCTGCCTTCGATGGAGGGCAGGAGCGCCTCGCCCGCCGGCGGGTCGAGCGGGGTGATGCGGAACTCCGCCGGCTCGCCGCTGTCGGGATCGATCGCCCGCGCCGCGCCCTGCGGCCCGGCCTGGAACGCTTGGCCTTGCAGGAATGTCGGAAAATACCGTTCGACGGTGCCGGTTTCCGGCACGAAGTCGAGCCGCTCCTCCTCCGACGTCCAGGTCACCAGGAAGCGGTCGCTCGCCAGCGCCACGACCCGCGGCGCGGTCTGGTTGCCGACTGTCGAGGTGTTGGCCTGGAACTCACCGCCGAGCTTGGCGCCGGTGCCGCTGAAAACCTGGCCTGTAACACCGTAAGAAAAGGCACCACCGAGCCCGGGCAAGGCGCCGGCATCGCCATCCGACTGCCAGACCACCACGAAACCGCCGCCGGACAGTGCGGCAACGGACGGCAGTTGCGCGCCGATCTCGGGCAGCGTGGTGTTGACCCGGAGGTCGGCGCCGAGCGCCGTGCCATCGGCACCGAAGACGCGGGCGTAGACGCTGGCGTAATCCTGCCCCGGGCGGGTTTCCGTCCAGGCCACCACGTAGCCGCCGCCGGCGAGCCGCGCCACCTGCTGCTCCCGTTGGTCGCTCGGTGCGCCGGAGCTGGCCGCGAACTCGGCGTTGGTGCCGATCGAGACCCGGTAGGTTTCGGTCAGCGTGTCGCCGGCACCGAGTTGCTGGAGGAGGTCGTTGTTGACCTCGTAGGTCCAGGTCACCGCGCCCGAGCCGGTGGCCGGCGCTTCGCCGAGCGTCGCCGCGAACTGTCCCAGCGGGGACATGGCGACCACCGCCGGATCGCTAGACACGGCCGAGACGAAGCCGGAGGTGACGCCGTGCCGCGTGCCGGCGTCAGGGTCGCTGAAGCCGAAGCCGCCCGCCGCGGTCAGGACCGGCAGTGCCGGCGGCGCGGGCACGTGCCGGTCCTCGACCAGCGCGGCCGACACCGTTCCGCCCGCGATAGCCACGGGCTCGTTTTTGTCCTGCACAGCGATGAGCAGATCGCGGGTGTAGCTGACCGAGGCGCCGCCGGCCTCGAAGGTGGCGCGGAGGGTGGCCGTGACCGAGGCCTGCGCCTCGTGGTCGAGCGTGATGCCGGGTTGCAACCGCAGCACCGGCGTTCCCCCGGTCGTGTCGACCGTGAAGCGGCCATCGGGGAGGCCGCCGTTCAGCACCTCCCAGGCCACCGCCGTGCCCGCCGGGGCGGCGACGGACAGCGCGCCGACCACGGCGCCGGCGGCGTTCTCCGCCACGCTTGCGTTGGAAAGCGCGATTCCGGCGCCGTCCAGGTCGCCGTCGCCGTCCACATCGCCGACCCCGGCGACCGCGCCGTTCACCCGCGCGGCCAGCGCCGCGCCGGTGAAGGCGTCCACCACGCCTTGCAGCGCGGCGGGGCTCGGCGCTGCGGCGCGCAGCGCGTCCGCCGCCGCGCCGCGCGCGACGATGCCGGCCGCGGCGAGCTGCACCAGCGCTTGCAACGGGTCCGGCGCCGCGGCGAAGCGGGCGGCGGCCGAAGCGTTGCTCGCGGCCGCGACGGCGGCGCTGTCCTGCACCAGATCGCTGCCGGCCGCGCCGAGGCCGAGCGATTGGGCGAGGCCGGCGAGGTCCGAAGGATGCGTCAGGTCGACCCGCCCGCCGCCCAGGCCCATGATCCGCGACGCGAGCACGCCGAACGGGTCGAGGCCGACGAGGCCGAAGCCCTCCCCGGCGGCTTGGAGCAAGGTTAGGGTATCGATCACCTGCGCCCCCGACAGCACGGTCGCGCGCGCCGCGGCGTTGCCCGCGAGCATGCCCTGGATCGGGTCCAGCGAGGTCAGGTCCAGGCCCGCCGGCAGCCCGAAGGCGCCCAGCACCGCGTCCCGTGCCGCCGGCACGTCACCGCCGTTCATCGCCGCGATCCGCGCGACGAGCGTGGTGAGCGGCGAGACGACGGTGGAGCCCGCCGGGGCCTCCAGCGTGAAGCGGGACGCCAGCAGCGTGGCGGTGTCCAGGCCGCCCCGCAGCACCAGCGCGCCGCCCGGTCCGGCGAGGGAGAAACCGCCGGCCGGGCCGGTGGTGGTGCTGGCCTCGCCGGTGTCGAGCACCCGGTCGCCGTCCGCGTCCCAGAACAGGGTGCCGCCGGCGATGTAACCGTCCACCGCCACGCCGCTCGCTGCGTTGCCGGCCAGCAGGTCGGCGAGGCTGAAGGTGCCGTCGGCGAAGCGGAACAGCTCGACGTTCTTCAACTGGTCCACGCCGTCCGCGCCGAAGCGGGCGTGGCTGACCGTGACCGTGCCGGCCGCGGCGTCGAAGGAGGCCGTGTAATCCGCCCGAATGCCGCGGAACACGGCGGTGTCCGTCCCACCGGCGCCGTCCAGGGTGTCGTTGCCGCCGCGCCCTTGCAGGACGTTGCCGCCGCCATCTCCCGTGATGGCGTCGGCCGCTTCGCCGCCCGTGGCGTTCTCGATGCCGGTGAAGGTGTCTTCGGCCGCGAAGGCGCCGGCCGGCCGCGTCGCGCCGGTCGCCGGGTCGCGGCCGCTGCGCACGGTGCCGGCCGCGAGGTCGATCCGGAAGCGCGAGAATTCGCCCTGCGTCGAGACGGTGTCGGAGCCCGCGCCGCCCGCCAGGACGTCGACGCCGAAGCCGCCCATCAGGAGGTCGTCTCCGTCTCCGCCCAGGAGGCTGTCGTCCTCGCTGCCGCCGAGCAGGGTGTCGTCGCCCTTCTCGCCGGAGAGCGTGTCGTTCTCCGAGCCGCCGAGCAGGACGTCGTTGCCGAGGCCGCCGTGCAGCTCGTCTTCCAGCACGCGGCCGTCGATCGCGTCGTCGCCGGTGGTGCCGACCAGCACGTCCCGCGGCGCGCCGTCGCGCGGGCCGATGATCGGCTCGCCCGGCGTGCGGGTGTCGAGCAGGGCGCCGACGATGCCGCTCGCGTCCGCGCCGGGGCCCGACTGGCCCTCCGCCGCGATGACGATCCGCCCGTCGTCGAGCGGCGCGGCGGAGAAGCCGCCCGCGCCGTTGCCGGATAGCGAGACCGGCGCTTGGAACGCGACGAAAGCTTGGCCGACCTTGTGGCCCGCGCCGTCGAAGTGCTGGCCGTGGACCGTGGTCGCTCCCCCGACCACCGCCTCCACGAACATGGTGAAGGCGGTGCCGTCGAGGTCGGTCGCCACCAGCGAAACGTCGCCTATGGTCCCGGCCGGCATGGCGCCGAAGGAGACCACGTCGGAGCGCGTCCACGCGCCGCCGCTGCCGGTGTAGAGCTGCGCCTTGAAGACGCCGCCCTGCATGTAGGCGACGGCGAAGTTGAAACCGAGCCCGACGACCTGCTGTTCGGTCCCGGCGTCGATGCCGGTCGCGGCGTCAATCACCGGCCGGCTCGCGTCGAAGGCGGTGATGCCGGTGGCGGTGTTGAAGGCCGGGATGAGAATCTTCACCTTGACGGTGCCGCCCTCGATCCAACTCGCCACCACCTCGCCGTCGTGCAGCGTGCTCAGGGAGGCGTTGCGGCCCGCGGCAGAAAGTTCATAGGCGGCGCCGTCGTCGGCGGAACCGACGCCGACGAAGCCGTCGAGGCCGACCGACGCCGGCGCGCGCTCGCCGGCCACGCCGACGTCGAAGCCGTCGATGGCGCGGACGTACAGCGTCTGCCTGTCGAGCAGGACGCGCCCGACGCCGTCCGCGCCGGCGCCTTGCGTGTAACCGACCAGGAAACCGTGCTCGGCGGTGTCGTTCGCCGCGTCCACCACCTCGTAGCCGGCGACGGCCGCGTCGCGCTGCGCCACGCCGGCCGGCGCCTGCTCCACTTGGAATTCGCCGTTACCGACCAAGCCGGTTACGGCGGAGACGAAGCGCCCCTTGATGGCGGAAGCGCCGCCTCCGACGCTCTCCTGCCACACGGCGACCACGCCGGTTTCGCCGGCCATGGCGGCGACCGGGCCGGTGACGGCGCCCACGCCGTCGGTGAGGGTGAACACCCTCGCCCCGCCGACGCCGCCGAACGCCGCGTCCGGGCGGCCTAGTGTGTCGTAGGCCTTCACCAGCACCGCGTCGCCCGACTGCCACGCAAAGGCGAAACCGCCCAGTAGCCCGACTGCGCTCGGTGCCGTTTGCGCCCCGGTCGCGGGATCGGCCGCGCCGGTCGGGTCGGCGTTCACCGTGAACGCCGCGGTGTCGTCGAGACCCCAAGGTTTGGGCGTGCCGTCCGACGCCGCAACCGACGGCAGCGCCTGGAAAAATGTGTCCATGCCGACGCGATCGGGGCCAACCGTCAGGGTCGGGCCGGCGATCTGGCTGCCGAAGGCCAGTTGCTCGAAGCCCTCGACGGTGTCCATCCCGTCGGTCGCGGCGATGCCCTGCCGCATGTCCTTGACGGTGAAGCTGCCGTCGCCGTTGACGGTGACGGAGTAGGCGCCGCGCCCGCCGCGGTAGGCAGCGGTGTCGGTGTCGATCGCCGACTGAGGCCCCGCGTCGCCGAGCCGTTCTTCCCCGCCGTCGAGCAGATCATTGCCTCCGCCGCCGTAGAGCGTGTCGTCGCCGAGGACGCCGTGCGCCTGGTCGTCGGCGGAGCGGCCGCCTCGCGTGTCGCCGCGGTCCGTCACGATGAGGTCGTCGCCCGTGGTGCCCACCAGGACGTCGACGCGGGCGTCCACGCGCCCGTCGTCGCGGGGGCGGTCGCCCACCAGCGTCACGCCGGTGGCGCGGGTGTCGATGATCTGGACGCGGATGTCGCCGCCGTCCGCGGCGTCCTGCCAGACAACGGCCGCGCGCTCGCCGACCAGCCCGGCCATGCCGCCGTTCGGCTTGGACGCGGCTTCCCCGCCCGGCGTGCCCACCACGAAGGGCGCGCCGGAGGGCATCGCGAGGGGGTCGAAGGCCTGGGCGAGGATCTGCGTGCCGTTGGCTCCGGCCACGCTGTAGCTGACCACCCCGGCGTCGCTGCCTTCGCCGAAGCCCGCGACGCTGAAGCGGCCGTCGAACCCGGCCGGCAGGGCGACGACGGTGAGGGCGGGGCCGAGCGGGGCCCAGTTGGCCGCGCCGTCGGGCAGGCCCCAGGTCTGGCCCTTGATGACCAAGCCACCGCCCTCTGCGGCGACCCAGAAGATGCCGAAGTTGCTGACGCCGAAGGCGGCGACCTTCACGCCCTGGCTGGCCGCGACGGTGGCGAAGTTCGCCAGGTTCACGCCCGGCACGTCGGTCCCGTCCGGGTTCAAGAAGCGGCCCTGGACGCGGTTGTTGCCGTCGATCCAGGCGATGACCTGCTGGCCGTCGTGCAGCGCAGCCATGCTGGGGTCGCGGCCGGCGCCGAGGACCACCGCGGCGTCGCTGCCGGTGCCGCCGCGCCCGTCGATGCCGCCGGCGACCGCGGGTTGCGGGTCGCGCAGGGCGTCGAGCGGCACCTCGAAGCGCTGCAGCATGATGCGGTCGAGCGTGGCGCCGCCGCCGGTGCCCACCGTCGAAACCCAGAGCGCGTTGAAGCCGACCGCGACGGTCTCGGCGACCGGGTCCAGGATCTGCTCCCACCCGGCCATGGACAGCTTGTCCTGGTTCAGGACGGCGTAACCGTCGGGGTCGGTGGAGCCGAGCGAAAATTCCTGCCCGACCAGGGCTTCGGGACCAATCAACCGCGCGCGGTAGAGCACCGGGCCGTCGGGTACGGCCTGCTCGCGCCATGCGGCCGTGTAGCCCTCGATCCAACCGGCGAGGACCGGACCAGAGACGATGGCGCCGGTCGCGTCGTTGAGGTCAATCGGACCGGGCAGCAGCGGGTCGGGGTTTCCCAGGCTGTCGTAGAACTTGGCGCGGATGGTCTTCGTGGCGCCGGTGCCGTTCACCCAGGCCACGGCGAAGAATTCGGCGGTGTTGTCAGCGATTGCCGGGGCCGATTGCGCGCCGTCAGGTGCGCCGCCGTCCGTCCGGTTGATTCCGACGCCATCGAGGTCCGCATTCGTCTGCGCCCAAGCGACGACCATGCCCAACACTCCGCACCAAGAAGGTTCGGAGCCGATCTAAAGTGGGTTTCTCTGCTTCGCCGCAACAATCCGGCGCGATGCGCCGTAAGCGGGCCCAAGTCACGCGCTTTATACTTTTTATTTACGAATACAATTCTCGGGGTTGGAAGCATTTCCTAGGCCGTGTGGGCGGATTCCGCGAAGTTGAATCCGGGCTGGATTCCCTTGGCGATTGATCGGTGATTCTTGGCGGGCCGGTTTCGGGAGCCGGCCATGCTGACGCGGATGGCGGAAGACGACTGGACGGTGGCGCTGGAGGTGTTCCGGGCGGCGCGTTCGCGGCGGGGCGACAAAGGGCGCGACGACCGGCGCTTCCTGGAGGCGCTGCACCACTTCGCGGTCCACAACATCGCCTGGCGGGTGCTGCCGGCCGAGTTCGGGCCCTGGAACAGCGTCTGGAAGCGCTTCTGGCGGCTGAGCCGGGCCGGCGTGTTCGAAGCGTCCTTCCAGGTGCCGGCGGCATCGAGCCCGACCGCGCACCTGGTGCAGATGCTCGACAGCACCGTGGTGCGGGCGCACGTCTCGGCCGCCGGCGCCATAGGGGGCAGCAGGGCCAGGCGCTCGGCCGCTCGCGCGGCGGCTTCGGCACCAAGATCCACTTGAAGTGCGACTGGAACGGCTTGCCGCTCGACTTCCACCTCACCGGCGGCGAGGCCAGCGACAGCCGGCAGTTCGAGACGCTGCTGGGCATAGGCTCCGACATCGACCCGCGCGCCGTCGTCACCGACAAGGGCTGCGACAGCAAGGCCAACCGGAACGCAACGCGCGACCGCGGCATCGCTCCCCTCATCCCGCACAAGGCCAACGCCAAAGGTTGGCCCGGCTTCTTCCCGAAGGCGCTCTACCGCGGCCGCGCCCGCATCGAGCAGGCCATCGGCAAGCTCAAGCGCTTCAAGCGCATCGCGCTCCGCTGCGAGAAAACCGCCGAAAACCACGCCGCCCTCGTCGCATTCGCGTGCGGCCTCATCTTGGTCAAATCCGTTCACACGGCCTAGCACTGCTTCGGCAGGTGGGATGGAAGCCGCGACCGTGGGACGCGCTCCGC
>NZ_BAAAFZ010000036.1:0-4988 GCF_039523795.1 Craurococcus roseus
GCGCCGCTGGCCGGCGGCGGGCGTGTCCGAGGCGACGGCGCACGACCTCCGCGCCGTGCTGCGCGCGGCCGGGGGGCGGCGGCCGGGCCGGGCGCGAAGGCGCCGAGCGCCAGAAGGGCTCCGAGCCGCACGCGGCGGTGGACGCGCTGGGCCGCCTCCTGGCCCTGCGCGTCACCCCCGCCGGCGAGCAGGACCGGCCACAGGTCGCGCACCTCGCCGCCGCGGTCCAAGAGGCCGCCGGCGAGAGCGTCGAACTCGCCCATGTCGACCGGGGCTGCGCCGGAGCCGCCCCGGCCGAGGCGGCGCGCGCGGACGGCACCGCCTCGCACGTGGGCCGCGCCCCGGACGCCAAGCGGGGCTCTGTGCCGTTGCCGCGCCGCTGGGCGGTCGAGAGGTCCTTCGCCTGCGCCGCCCGCTTCGGGCGCCTCGCCCGCGGCTACGAGCGACCGCCCCAGACCGTCGCCGGCCTGCACTTCGTGGCCTTCGCCTGCCTCATGCTCGCCAAAGCCGCGGCCGCCTTCGGCTTGGTACGCAACACCGTCTAGGGCGCCAGCCCGACCAGAAGGGCGGCCGCGTCCGCATCGCCATGGCAGGCAATTTCCTCCCCTCTACAAGCGCTATTGGGGCTCCACGTAGGGCACGGCGCTGCCGGTGCGCGCGAGGCCGCCCGCTTCCAGCACGAAGGCGGCGATCTCGTCGACGCCCTCGTCCGCCTTCAGGTTGGTGAACACGAAGGGCCGCATCCCGCGCATCCTGCGCGCGTCGCGGTCCATCACCGAGAGGTCGGCGCCCACCAGCGGCGCGAGGTCTGTCTTGTTGATGACCAGCAGGTCGGAGCGGGTGATGCCCGGCCCGCCCTTGCGCGGGATCTTGTCGCCGGCGGAGACGTCGATGACGTAGATGGTCAGGTCGGCCAATTCCGGGCTGAAGGTGGCGGCGAGGTTGTCGCCGCCGCTCTCGATGAAGAGCAGTTCCAGCATGGGGAACTTCGCCGCCATGTCCTGCACGGCCGCCAGGTTGATGGAGGCGTCCTCGCGGATGGCGGTGTGGGGGCAGCCGCCGGTCTCGACGCCCATGATGCGCTCCGGCGGGAGGGCGCCGGCGCGCGTCAGGAATTCCGCGTCCTCGCGCGTGTAGATGTCGTTGGTGATGGCGGCGATGTCGTGCGAGCCGCGGAGGCGCCGGCAGAGGCGCTCGGTCAGCGCGGTCTTGCCGGAACCCACGGGGCCGCCGATGCCGACGCGGAAGGGTCCGTTGCTCATGAGCGGAACAGCCTCGTGTATTGGGTTTCGTGGCGCATGGAGAGGAGGTCCAGCACCGGAGCGGCGGTGCCGAGCCGGTCGGGATCGGCCGCGAACGCCGCGTCCGTCGCCTCCTCCACGACCGGGAGGAGCGCCGCTGTGGCGACCTGCCCGTCGGTCTGGCCTAGCGGCACCAGCCTGACGCCGGCGGAGACCAGGTTGGCGGCGAAGGCGCCGAGCCAACCCGCCAGAGCCGGGCGGAGCGGCACGGCGTGGAAGCCGGCGGCGGCGCCGAACGCGACGGCGGCCGGGAGGCGCCGCCCGCGCCGCGCCGCGAAGGCGGCGAAGCGCGCCTCGGGCCACGCGGCTTCCGTCACCGCGGCGAATGCAGCGCCTTGTTGCAGCGACTCCAGCGCCGTCTCCGCCGTGCCGCGCCACGCCGCGCCCAACTCGGCCGCGCCGTCGAGCGCCGCGTCGTCCCCCGCCTCGGCCGCGCGCCAAGCGGCGGCGAGCAGCGCGCCGTCCACGCGCCCCGCGCCCGCTCGAAGCACGGCGGAGACGTAGGCGACGAGCCCGGCCCGGTCGCGCACCGAGCCTTCCTCCACCGCCGCCTCCAGCCCGTGGCTGTAGGAGAAGCCGCCCACCGGATAGGCTGGCGAGAGCCACGCCAAAAGCCGGTGCAGCGCGGCCGGCTCAATGGTCGTGGTGGTGGCCGTGGCCATGCGGGGGCGAGGGCTGCCGGTTGTGCTCGCCGTAGGCGCCGCCCTCCGGGTCGAAGGGTTCGGAGACGCGGCGCACGGCGGCGCCCAGGCCGCGCAGCATCTCCACGATGACGTGGTCGTCGCGGATGAGCAGCCGCCCGGCTTCGATGCGCGTCGGCAGGTGGCGGTTGCCGAGGTGCCAGGCGAGGCGCGCGAGCAGCGCGGGCGACTCGGCCGCGACTTCCACCAACGGCTCCGGCGCGGCACGCACCAGCACGTAGCCGCCGCCCTCCAGCGCCAACCCGTCCCCGTCCCGCAACACGACGGCTTCCGGCAGATCGAGCAGGAAGGATAGGCCGCCCTCGGCGGCGTAGCGGTGCCGGCGGCGGTGCCGGTCGTCGTAGTCGAGGGTCAGCGTGTCGCGCGCCTCCGCGGCTCGCCATTCGCCGGAGCGCTTGACGGCCGTCGCGCGCGGCAAGGCTGGCTCGTTCATCTCCTCCCCTCAGAACAGGAAGTACCGCTGCGCCATCGGCAGCACCTCGGCCGGCTCGCAGACCAGCAGTTCGCCGTCGGCGCGGACCTCATAGGTCTCCGGGTCCACCTCGATCTTCGGCAGCGTGCCGTTCAGCACCATGTCGCGCTTGCCGATGCGCCCGCGCGTGTTCTCGACCGCCAGCAGCGTCTTCGACAAGCGGCACCGCTGGCCCACGCCCTCCGCCAGCGCCGCCGCCGAGACGAAGGTGACGGCGGAGCGCGCCACCGCTACGCCGAAGGAGGCGAACATCGGCCGGTAATGGACGGGTTGCGGCGTCGGAATGGAGGCGTTGGGGTCGCCCATCGGCGCCGCGGCGATGCTGCCGCACTTCAGCACCATGTCCGGCTTGACGCCGAAGAAGGCCGGCGACCACAGGACGAGGTCGGCGAGCTTGCCCGGCTCCACGCTGCCCACATGCGCCGAGATGCCCTGCGCGATGGCGGGGTTGATGGTGTACTTGGCGACGTAGCGGCGGGCGCGCAGGTTGTCGTTGTCACCCTGCTCGCCCGGCAGCCGCCCGCGCTGTTGCTTCATCTTGTGCGCGGTCTGCCAGGTGCGGATGATGACCTCGCCGACGCGGCCCATCGCCTGGCTGTCGCTGCTCATCATGCTGATGGCGCCGAGGTCGTGCAGGATGTCCTCGGCCGCGATGGTCTCGCGGCGGATGCGGCTCTCGGCGAAGGCCACGTCTTCGGCGATGCGCGGGTCGAGGTGGTGGCAGACCATCAGCATGTCGAGGTGCTCGTCCACCGTGTTCACGGTGTAGGGCATCGTCGGGTTGGTGGAGGAGGGCAGGAAGTTGGGCTCGCCCACCACGCGCAGGATGTCCGGCGCGTGGCCGCCGCCGGCGCCCTCCGTGTGGAAGGCCTGGATGGTGCGGCCGGCGATGGCGCCGATCGTGCTCTCGACGAACCCGCTCTCGTTCAGCGTGTCGGTGTGGATCGCCACCTGCACGTCCATGGCGTCGGCCACGCGGAGGCAGGTGTCTATCGCCTTGGGCGTGGTGCCCCAGTCCTCGTGCAGCTTGAGGCCGCAGGCGCCGGCCCTGATCTGCTCCTCCAGCGCCCCCGGCAGCGCCGCGTTGCCCTTGCCGAGGAAGCCGAGATTCATCGGGAAGGCCTCGGCGGCTTGCAGCATCCGCTCGATGTGCCAAGGGCCGGGCGTGGAGGTGGTGGCGAGCGTGCCGTGCGCCGGGCCGGTGCCGCCGCCGAACATGGTGGTGACGCCCGCCGCCAGCGCCTCCTCGATCTGCTGCGGGCAGATGAAGTGGATGTGCACGTCGAGGCCGCCGGCGGTGAGGATGCGCCCCTCGCCCGCGATGATCTCCGTGCCGGGGCCGATGACGACCGTGACGCCCGGCTGCGTGTCCGGGTTGCCGGCCTTGCCGATGGCGGCGATGCGCCCGTCCCGCAGGCCCACGTCGGCCTTCACCACGCCCCAGTGGTCCAGGATCAGCGCGTTGGTGACGACGGTGTCCATCGCGCCCTCGGCGCGCGTCCGCTGCGACTGGCCCATGCCGTCGCGGATCACCTTGCCGCCGCCGAATTTCACCTCCTCGCCGTAGGTGGTGTGGTCCTTCTCCACCTCGATGACCAAGTCCGTGTCGGCCAGGCGCACGCGGTCGCCCGTGGTCGGGCCGTACATGCCGGCGTAGGCGGCGCGGGAGATGCGCGCGGGCATCAGAGCGGCCCTTCCACGTCGCCGCGGAAGCCGTGGACCACGCGCGCCCCGGCGAAGGGGATGAGCGAGACGCGCCGCGTCTGCCCCGGCTCGAAGCGCACGGCGGTGCCGGCGGGGATGTCGAGGCGGCGGCCGCGCGCCTTTCCGCGGTCGAAGGAAAGCGCCGGGTTGGTCTCCGCAAAGTGGTAGTGGCTGCCGACCTGCACCGGCCGGTCGCCGGTGTTCGCCACCTCCACCTCCACGGCCTCCCGCCCGGCGTTCAACTCGATCTCGCCGGCGGCGGGGAACACTTCGCCCGGGACCATCAGCGGATCGGCTGGTGGATGGTGACGAGCTTGGTGCCGTCCGGGAAGGTGGCCTCCACTTGCACCTCATGGACCATCTCGGCGATGCCCTCCATGACTTGGTCGCGGGTGAGCACGGTGGCGCCGTCGCGCATCAGCTCCGCCACGCTCCGCCCGTCGCGCGCGCCTTCCACCACGTGGTCGGTGATGAGGGCCACCGCTTCCGGGTGGTTCAGCTTCACGCCGCGCTCCAGCCGGCGCCGGGCGACCTGGGCGGCCATGGCGACCAGCAGCTTATCCTTCTCGCGCGGCGTCAGGTTCATGCGGCAGCGTCCAGCTCCTTCCTTGAGACGATCATGGCGCGGCGCGCCTCACGTCGTCCACAGCCGGGGCAGGCGCGGCGGCAGGCCCAACAGCCCGGAGCGCAGCGCGACGATCGCCGCGCCCACGGCGGCGCGCACGCCGGCCGCCGGGCCGAGCCAGCGCGCGAGCAGGAGGCCGGGGCGCGGCAGCGTGGCGCCGCCCGGCGCTTCGGGCGGGAGGGCGC